>JAACFI010000159.1 GCA_009937575.1 Haliea sp. | reverse complement strand
GGGTATCCAGCATGCGCTCCAGGCGACGGGCCCGGAACAGGGGGCTGGGGCGCCACAGTTTGTATACATCCTGCACTTCCTCGGGAATGTCGATGTAGCGCTCCGCGGTCATCTCCTGCTCGATCAGCGCCTTTGGGAACAGCGGCGCGAGGTCGTCGGCGGTGGCGGGCTCACGGGTCTCCGGGTGCAGCGGCGGTGGCGGTGGCTCGGGCAGGTCGGGAATGATGTTGTACCAGCGCGTAGGCATCTCGTCCTCGGCCAGCAGGATCTTGGTGTAGTCGCTCATCTTGGAGTCTCTCTGGTGGTAACTTGCAGGCGTGCAAGGCTACTACGAAAAAGGGATCAGGTCGAACTCCCGTTCGTTGGTTTTCTGCAGCGTTCCATACTTCTCTCAGGTGACCTGCAGCGCGGACTGGAGATTCAGGTGAGCCTGGAAGGGAATAAAGTCCTGGTCCAGGAATAGCAACGGCACACAATACTCGATGCAGAAGGTTGCGATGATCACATCGTTTGTTTTCCTGATCGTGACGCCTCTCTTGCGCAAGCTGCGATAGTTTTCTGCGCTCTTGAGTGCCAGGTCCGTATTGAGCATCTGGTGCTGGTCGAGTAGCAGCAATTTCGACCTGGCTTCACGGTAGTGCCGCTCCTTGCGAAATCCCTGCAGAATCTCCAGCAGGATCAGGTCACCCAGTGCGACGGAACCTTCGGCCAGGGCGGTATCAAGGGCGTCGGTGTGGGCATTGATGTCACCGTTGAAGTAGTGGATCCAGACACTGGTATCAACCAGGATCACCCGCCACCCCGTATTTCATCCAGGTTCCCTTCCCAGTTCAATTTACCTCTCAGGGCACGGATCTTTTGCTGCTCGCCCCGGCGCACAAGCAGCCTGAGCGCTTCCTCCACGACATCTCGCTTGGTTTTCAGCCCACTCACCTGCAGCGCAGCTTTCATAAGATCGTCGTCGATCACGATATTCGTTCTCATAGGCAAAATGTGTATAAAAAATGAATTTATACACATATTATTACTGTTGCCTCACGTTAGCAATCGGGTGTGGTGGCGTCCAGTGTCACGCCACATCAAATTCGGCTACCTGTGGTGTTTCCCGGCGCAAGTCGTTCGAACCAAATCAGGTCAGCAGCCCTCGATCCAGCGGCAGGGCCAGGGCGGTATCCAGTTTCAGCTCGCGCAGGGCGATGTTGGAACGCACCTGGGAGACCTGGGGCAGGCCGAACAGGAACTGCTCGAGAAATTTGTCGAAAGCCTCGATGGAAGTGGTCACCACCCGCAGGATGAAGTCCGCATCCCCGGTGGTGGCGAAGCATTCCATCACTTCCGGCCGCTCCATCACCGCCTGCTCGAAGGGCACCGTGCTCTCCTGCACGTGACGGGCCAGGGAGATATGGACGAAGGCGCACAAGTCCAGCCCCAGCTTGGGCCGGCTCAGCAGGGCGGCATAGCGCTCTATCACTCCCTCTTCTTCCAGGGCGCGTACCCGGCGCCAGCAGGCGGCGGTGGAGATCCCCACGCGATCTGCCAGAGCCTGGTTGCTCTGGCGCCCATCCTGCTGCAGGGCGTCGAGGATCCTGAGGTCGGTACGGTCCATAGGAAGAATCATACTAAAAAATCATAAAAACGAAAGGATAATTCAAAAAATCTGCCATATAGGTTAAATAAGAAAGATAATTACCTGAAATAGCGCCTAAAATTACTCAAAATAACGCGCGACTACAGGTGAGGCCCATGAACGCTCCGGAACCGGTTCAACCGCTGGACAGCTACGAGCTGCAGGATCGCTACCTGCGGGAAGAGGGGCGGGTATTCCTCACCGGCACCCAGGCCCTGGTGCGATTGCCCCTGGTGCAACGGCAGCTGGACCGCCTGGCGGGGCTCAATACCGCCGGCTTCATTTCCGGCTACCGCGGCTCACCCCTTGGGGGCTACGATCAGGAGTTATGGCGCGCCCGGCAATTCATTGGTGACAACCAGGTCGATTTCTTGCCGGCGATCAACGAGGACCTCGCGGCGACAGCGGTACTGGGTACCCAGCAAGTGGAAACCGCTGAAGACCGGGAGGTCGACGGTGTATTCTCCATCTGGTATGGCAAGGGCCCCGGCGTCGACCGGGCGGGCGATGCGCTCAAGCATGGCAACGCCTATGGCAGTTCGCCCAAGGGCGGTGTGCTGGTGGTGGCCGGTGACGATCACGGCTGCGTATCCTCCAGCATGTCGCACCAGTCCGACGTGGCCTTTATGACCTTCTTTATGCCCACCCTCAATCCGGCTTCCGTAGAGGAGTACATCCAGTTCGGGCTTTACGGTTTTGCCATGTCGCGTTTTTCCGGCTGCTGGGTCGGCTTTAAGGCGATCTCGGAGACGGTGGAGAGCGCGGCCTCGGTAAACCTGGCGGAACTGCCGACCTTTAATACTCCTGCGGATTACCAGGCGCCGGAATTCGGCCTGCACTATCGCTGGCCTGACCTGCCCGGGCCCCAGGTGGAGGCCCGTATGGTGGAGAAACTCGACGCGGTGCGCGCATTCGCCCGTGCCAATCCCATCGACCGGCGCATCTACGATATTCCTGATGCCCGCTTCGGAATCATCGCGACCGGCAAGGGCTACCTCGATCTCATGGAGGCGCTGCGTCTGCTGGGCGTCGATGAGGCGCGGGCCCGCGAGATCGGTATCGACATCTACAAGGTGGGCATGGTCTGGCCCCTGGAAACCCGGGGTGCACGGGATTTCCTGCGCGGTAAGGAAGAGGTGCTGGTGGTCGAGGAGAAGCGCGGCATCATCGAGAGTGAACTCAAGGAGGACCTCTACGACTACCAGGCCGACAAGCCCAGCCGGATGGTGGGCAAGTACGACGAGGAGGGCAATCCGCTGATTCCCTGGACCGGGGAATTGAGCCCGACCCTGCTGGCGCCGATCGTGGCAGCCCGCATCACCCATGAATTTCCCGATATCCGCTTTGAAAAGGAACTGGCGGCCCTGGCAGACAGCCGCGTGGAGGTGGTCGCGCCGACCGATGTGAAGCGCACCCCGTATTTCTGTGCCGGTTGCCCGCACAATACTTCGACCAGGGTTCCCGAGGGCAGCAAGGCGCTGGCCGGCATTGGCTGTCACTTCATGGCCTCCTGGATGGACCGCGACACCGAGTCCCTGATCCAGATGGGTGGCGAGGGTGTCAACTGGGTGGGCAAGTCCCGTTTCTGCGGTAATCCCCACGTGTTCCAGAACTTGGGGGAGGGCACCTATTTCCACTCTGGATACATGGCGGTGCGCCAGGCGGTGGCCGCCGGTACCAATATCACCTACAAGATCCTGTTCAACGACGCGGTGGCCATGACCGGCGGCCAGCCGGTGGACGGCGTGATCAGCGTGCCGGCGATTGCCAACCAGGTCCGCTCCGAAGGGGTGCAGCGCATCGCTGTGGTCAGCGATGAGCCCGGGAAATACACCGGGAAAGGCGCCTTCCCCGTTGGTGCCAGCTTCCACCACCGGGACGAGATGGATGCCCTGCAGCGGGAACTGCGAGACGTGCCCGGTGTCAGCGTGCTGATCTACGACCAGGCCTGCGCCGCGGAGAAACGGCGCCGGCGCAAGCGGGGTACCTACCCGGACCCGGCGAAGCGGGTGTTCATCAACGATGCAGTCTGCGAGGGCTGTGGCGACTGCTCGGTGCAGTCCAACTGCCTGTCGATCTACCCGGTGGATACGGAACTGGGCCGCAAGCGAAAAATCGACCAGTCCTCCTGTAACAAGGATTATTCCTGCGTGAAGGGCTTCTGTCCCAGCTTCGTCACCGTGGAAGGGGGCGAGTTGCGCAAGCCCGAGGTAGCGGCCGCCCGCAGTGATTTCGAGGAACGCGTGTCGGCACTGCCCACGCCGCAATTGCCGGCACTGGACGAAGCCTTCGACCTGCTGGTCGCCGGAGTCGGCGGTACCGGCGTGGTAACCGTCGGTGCCCTTATCACCATGGCGGCGCACCTGGAGCGTAAGGGCGCCAGCGTGCTGGACTTCACCGGTTTTGCCCAGAAGGGTGGGGCGGTCATCAGCCATATCCGCCTGGGGGACACACCCTCGGCACTGAACCAGGTGCGCATCGCCGACGGTCGCGCCGACGCGCTGGTGGCCTGCGACGTGGTGGTCGGTACAGACCCGCGCGCGGTCAAAGTGCTGGCGAAGGACCGCACCCGGGTGCTGGTCAACCACAGCGAGGTACCCAGTGGTCAGTTCGTGCAGAACCGCAATGCGGATATCCGCATGGACGAGCGCCTGCGGGCGATCGGCTCTGCGGTGGGCGCGCAAAACCTGGAAGTGGTAGAGGCGAACGCGCTCATGGAGCGCCTGATGGGCCACACCGTATACGCCAACGTATTCATGTTGGGCCACGCCTGGCAACAGGGCTTGATACCTGTTTCCGAGACAGCCTTGCTGCGGGCTATAGAATTGAATGGCGTCAACATCGAGGAAAACCAGCGGGCCTTCAACTGGGGCCGGCTGAGTGCCATGGATTCAGACTATGTGGTGGACGCAGCGAAGTTGCCGGAGACGACTGTCTCCGAGAAAACCTTGCCGGAGTTGATCGAGCACCGCGCCGGCTTACTGGTAGCCTACCAGAACGGGTCCTACGCGGACCAGTACCGCGCCTTCGTCGCCCGGGTCCAGGACGCCGAGCAGGCGCTTGGGGGCGATGAGTTGCCTTTGACACGCGCGGTAGCGACCTACCTCTACAAACTGATGGCCTACAAGGACGAGTACGAGGTGGCTCGGCTGTACAGCGACCCGGCGTTTCAGCGGAAACTTTCGGCGACCTTTACCGGCGACTACAGCCTGAGTTTTCACCTGGCGCCGCCGATCTTCAACCGGGGACAGGATGCCCAGGGCCGACCGCTGAAGACCAGATTCGGTCCCGTGATGCTGTCGATGTTCAGGCTACTGGCGCGCGGCAAATTCCTGCGGGGCACAGCATTCGATCCCTTCGGCCGCCTGGCGGAGCGCAGGGAGGAGCGGGAGTTGATTGTCGATTACCGCGCGTTGGTGGAGGAGCTTCTGACCGGGCTGACTGAACAGAACCTGCAGATTGCGCTAGAGTGTGCAAACCTGCCGGACCAGGTACGCGGCTACGGCCCGGTGAAGACCGAGTCCATTGTCGAGTATCGGCAGCAGCGTACCGGTCTTCTACACCGTTTTCACAACCCGGCCAGCGTGGTACAAATCCAGGACGTGGCCTGAGCATCTATTTTGGAGTCATAGCATGTTGGAAAATCTTGAAGTCCTGCCCCCCGATCCCATTCTCGGCCTGATCGCGGCCTTCGCGCAGGACGACAACCCGGAAAAGATCGACCTCGGGGTCGGCGTGTACCAGGACGACTCGGGTCGCACGCCGGTGATGCAGGCGGTGCTGGATGCCGAGGCCAGGCTGCTGGAGACGGAGGGGAGCAAGAGTTACCTGCCGCCGGCGGGGACCGCAGCCTTTAACACCGGCGTCCAGCAGCTGTTGCTGGGTGATGATTGCAGCAATCGCTATGGCGGACGGCTGGCGAGTATCCAGACGCCGGGGGGCTGCGGCGCGTTGCGCATCGGTGCGGAAGTCATCCAGCGTAGCAGCGCGGGCAACCGGGTATGGGTGAGCGACCCGACCTGGGCCAATCACCTGCCGCTGCTGGGGGGCGCGGGCCTCACCTTCGAGACTTACCCCTATTACGACCTGGCCGGGCACCGGCTGGATTTCGATGGCATGATGGCATGCCTGCAACAGGCGCAGGCCGGCGACGTGGTGCTGTTGCACGGCTGCTGCCACAACCCCTCCGGTGCGGATCTCTCCCTGGAACAGTGGCGGGCAGTGACCGATCTGGCACTGCAGAAGGCTTTCACGCCCTTTGTCGACGTGGCCTACCAGGGCCTGGGTGCCGGCCTCGAAGAAGACGCTGCGGGCTGGCGCTGGATGGCAGAGCGTGTACCGGAGATGTTCATTGCCAGTTCCTGCTCGAAAAACTTCGGCCTCTACCGTGAGCGCACCGGGGCACTGGTGCTGCTGGCCGAAACCGAGCAGGCGGCGGCCGCCGGCAAAAGCCAGGCTCTCAATGCCGCCCGACAGATCTATTCCATGCCGCCCTCACATGGGGCGCTGGCCGCGGGCTTGATCCTGCAGGAACCGGCGCTGCGCGACGCCTGGCAGAGCGAACTGGAGCAGATGCGTAACCGTATCGTGCAGATGCGAGAGGCGCTGGTGGAGCAACTGGGAGATGATTTCGCCTTTATCCGCGATGAGTTTGGCATGTTCTCCTTCCTGGGTATCGCCCCGGAGCAGGTGACACACTTGCGGGAGAAGTTCGGCATCTACATGGTGGATTCCACCCGCATCAACCTGGCCGGGTTGAATAGCGATAACCTGGAGTATTTCGTCGCCGCGATGCGCTCCCTCTGATGGTTTCAAGGGGTCAGACTCCATGATCTCCCGTTCTAGGTTTCAGGTCATTCAAGGGGTCAGACTCCTTGATCTCCCGTTCAGGTTTCATGGAGTCTGACCCCTTGAAAGCGCCTTGAAGGCGTGGGCGAAATTCACTGCAACAATGCCAGCAGCGCCACTACGGAGGCCTCCACCCCCTGGGTCACCGAGGCTTCAGCATCGATCTTGAACAGCGGCGAGTGGTGTGAGGGCACGGGTGGGCCGCCGGCAGCCGCCCGGTCGAAGTCTGCCTGGGGTGTGCCACCGACCGCGAAGTAAGTGCTGGGAATATAGGGCTCCTGGGTAAAGAACGGGAAGTCCTCCGCGCCCATGCCCTTGCGCCGTTTCTGGAAAAAGACATCCTCGCCGAAACGCTGGCGCCACACCTCCTTCAGCTGGATGGTCAGTGCCTGGTCATTGACTGTGGGCGGCACCCACTCCTCGGAAACGATGACCTCGGGCAGTTTATCTTCCGGCAGTCCTGCGACGCGACCCATGTTCTTTGCCACACGCTCGATGCCTTCCAGCAGTAGTTTCCGGCTCTCGAGATTGTCGTTGCGCACCGTGACCTGCAGGTGGGCGCGATCGGAAATGATATTGTGCTTGGTACCCGCGTGAAATGATCCCACGGTGATGACACCGGCGTCCCGCGGGGGCAGGGTGCGGCTGACCACGGTCTGCAGGGCGAGTACGATCTGTGATCCCAGTACTACCGGGTCGACGCCCATGTGTGGGGAGGCGCCGTGGGTACCGACCCCGTGGACGATGATATCCACCGTATCGGCACCGGAGTACTGGGCGGCTTCCGAGACCTGAATCTTTCCAGTGGGTATGATCGAGGCTACGTGAAACGCCAGCGCATAGTCCGGCTTGCCGAAACGCTCCCAGAGGCCGTCAGACATCATCGCCCGTGCGCCGAGCACCCGCTCTTCCGCCGGTTGGCCGATCAGCATCAGCGTGCCGGACCACTGGTCTTTTCGCTCGACCATGGCCCGGGCGGTTCCGACCAGGGCGGTGATGTGCACGTCGTGACCGCAGGCGTGCATGACCGGGACTTCATTGCCGTTGGGGTCGATCTGCGTGGCCATGGAGGCATTTGGCAGTCCCGATTTTTCCTGAACGGGAAGGCCGTCCATATCGGCGCGCAGCATCACCAGCGGTCCCTCGCCGTTTTTCAGGATGGCGACCACGCCGGTACCGCCGACCTTCTCTGTCACCTCAAAACCCTGTGCGCGCAGTTCTTTTGCCAGGCGCGCGGCGGTCTTGACCTCCATGGTCGACAACTCCGGGTTGCGGTGGAAGTAGTCGAACAGGGTGTCGAGGTGCTCCCGGTAGTTCTGCTGGATGGATTTGGAGAGTTCGTCCGCGTGAGCGGTAAACGGCGCATTCAACGCCGCCAGGATCAGCAGGCTCCCAACTAGAAATCGACGCATGGCTTGTCCTCCACCCGCCCAGAAGCTACTTGATCAGACAGAATTAAGCAAACTTAGAGTTCAAGGGGTCAGACTCCATGATCTCCATGCGTTCAAGAGGTCACGTCCAAGGGGTCAGAGTTCATGGAGTCTGACCCCTTGAAATGATGTTCGCTTGGCTTTTGGACTATGATAAGGGAAAAGAGGAAAGTCCATGCGCCTGTCTACCCGTATCGCAGCCTGTCTATTGGTGGTTTTTCACCTGGCCCTTGTTTCGGCAGGAGTGTGCGCCGATGCGCTGGACGAGGCCGTTGCACGTAACCGGGAAGTCGGTGTCCTGTTTTCGTCTGGCGATATCCAGGGCGCCCGCATCCGGGGTGAATCGGTTGTTGCCGAAAACCAGATCGCCCTCGGGGCGAACCACCCCGAGCTTGCCCGCAGCCTGTATCAACTGGCGGTGATCAATATGCAGCTGGGTCGCTATGACGAGGCCGGGCGTTTGCACCTGGAGGCGTTGGCGATTCGCGAGGCTGCGCTGTCGCCCGGTGACCTGGCGATCGCCGACAGTGTGATGGCATTGGGCGGCATGTACCGCAACCGCGGTTGGTATGCCGAGGCGGAGCCCTACCTTACCCGCGGGTTGGCCCTGCGTGAGGCCTCACTGGGGGCCGATTCTCCCGCTGTTGCCCACAGTCTGATGGAACTGGCCCGCCTGTACCGCACCCAGGATCGCTTTGACGAAGCCGAGGCCGCCGCAAGGCGGGCGCTGGTTATCCTCGAAGGCATCCACGGTCCGGAGGACGTGCGCGTCGCCGAAGTGTTGAACGAACTGGCCCTTAACTACCACAACCAGCACCGCTACGACGATGCGCTGCCTTACTACACCCGGGCGCTGGACATTCGCAGGCAATCGCTCCCTGGCAACCACATTCTGATCGCGCGCAGCCTGGGTAACCTGGCGGCGCTGCATCACAACGCCGGCGACTACGCGAAGGCGGAGGCTTACTACCTGGAGGCACTGGATGCCAAGCGTATAGTGCTGGGGGACCGCCATCCCGACGTGGCGGTGACCCTTAGAAACCTGGGGATGATGTACGCGGAGCAGGGCCGGCAGGAGGATGCCGAACGCCGTCTCAACGAGGCGGTAGCCATGCTGGAGGCGACCACCGGTACGAACACAGCCGCGGTGGCCGGTACGCTGGCCAACCTGGCGGAGTTGTATATGCAACAGGGCCGCCTGGAAGAGGCCGAGGCCCTGCTTACCAGGGCGATCCGAATCTGGGAAGAGGAGCTGGATGCCCGTCATCCGGCCGTGGCCCGGGCCCTCAGTCAACTTGCCCTGATTCAACTTGAACAGGGTCATCTTGAGGAAGCTGAAGCCCTGCAGCGGCGCAGTATCGCCATCCTCGAACACGCCATGGGTGCCCAGCACCCGGACGTGGCGACTGCTCAGGGTAACCTGGCCTTGATACACGAGGCGCAGCGAAAGGGCGCTGATGCGAATCCACTTTGACGTCGAAGCGGCTACACTAGGAGTGTGTCGGCCTTCCGGAATATTGGAGTGTTGTGATGAGTGCTGACACCCGACCGGGTGCATTCAATTATCTCGACGAGACCGCAGAATCCTCGCTGTTTCGCAATGGCAAGGTATTTACGCGGCGGGATGCCGATGGTAGTGACGCGAAGTACATCGGCGTCAACACCAGATCCTATACCTTGGATGTGCGCAACGCGCGAAAGCTCTCCGGTGTGACGAAGAATACCTGCGAAGCGAACGGCTTCGAGCTGTTGGATGCGCCGCTGGAACATTCTTCCCTCGACTTCCTTGACCACCAGCAGGTCGTGGGCCGCTATTACCGCGAGTGCGAGCAGCTGGTGGCTGCGTCAACCGGCGC
>JAACFI010000158.1 GCA_009937575.1 Haliea sp. | reverse complement strand
CGCCACCCGGAGAATGGCAAGTTCCACCACGCCTCCTTCTACCTGGAAAGCTGGAACGATGTACTGCGTGCCGCTGACCTGATTTCCATGCACGATATCCCCCTGGATATCGGTCCCACCCGTCACGGCCTGACCCACGGCCAGACCATTTACTTTTTCGATCCCTCTGGGAACCGCAACGAGGTGTTTGCCGGGGGTGACTACACCTACCCGGACCACCCGGTGGTGACCTGGGATGCGGACAAGATCGGCAAGGCAATTTTCTATCACGACCGGCAGCTCAACGAGGCCTTCCTCGGGGTGGTGACCTGAGCATGGCCCTGGCAGAACAACAAGCAGAAGACATGGTGATGAAGGAAGTAAAGAACTTTATTGGCGGCGAGTACCGCGGCTCCAGTGCCGAGCGTAGCTTCGACAATATCGACCCCTGTACCGGCCAGTTGATCGGCAAAGTGTACGAGGCGGGCCGCGAGGACGTGGATGCGGCGGTTTCGGCCGCCCGGGACGCCCTGGACGGCCCCTGGGGCCGGATGACCGACGCTGATCGCAGCGAGCTGCTGTATGCCATCGCCGATGGCGTCGACAAGCGTTTCGACGAATTCCTCGAGGCGGAATGCCTGGATACGGGCAAGCCCCACAGCATTGCCAGCCATATCGATATCCCCCGGGGCGCGGCCAATTTCCGTATATTTGCCGACGCGGTGAAGAATGTCTCCACGGAGGCCTTCCGTATGCCGACACCCGACGGCAACGGCGCGTTCAATATTGCCGTGCGCAAGCCCAAGGGCGTGATCGGTGTGATCAGCCCCTGGAACCTGCCGCTGCTGTTGATGACCTGGAAAGTGGGTCCCGCCCTGGCCTGCGGCAATACCGTGGTGGTCAAGCCCTCAGAAGAAACCCCGACCACCACCGCCCTGCTGGGTGAGGTGATGAATGAAGTGGGGGTGCCCACCGGCGTGTACAACGTCGTCAACGGCTTCGGCCCGGACTCCGCCGGCGCTTTTCTTACCGAACATCCCGGGGTCGACGCCATCACCTTCACCGGCGAGACACGTACCGGAGAGATCATCACCCAGGCGGCGGCCAGGGGCCTGCGCGACGTATCGATGGAGTGCGGCGGTAAGAACCCCGCCCTGGTATTCGCCGACTGTGACATGGACAAGGCCATCGAGGGCACCCTGCGCTCGGTGTTCGCCAACTGCGGTCAGGTCTGCCTGGGTACCGAGCGGGTCTACGTGGAACGTCCGATTTTTGATGAATTCGTCAGCCGGCTGGCTGCAGAGGCGGGCAAGTTCACCCTGGGCCTTCCCCAGGAGGCTGGCACCAATATGGGACCGGTGGTGTCCCACGAGCACCAGCAGAAGGTGCTGTCTTACTACGCTCTGGCGGTAGAAGAGGGGGCCGAGGTGGTCCTGGGTGGCGGCGTACCGGACATGCCGGCAGAACTGGCCGGCGGTGCCTGGGTGGAGCCTACTATCTGGACCGGCCTCGCGGATGATGCCCGGGTAGTGCGGGAGGAGATCTTCGGTCCCTGCTGCCATATCCGTCCCTTCGATACCGAGGAAGAGGCCATTGCCCTGGCCAACGATACCCCCTACGGGCTGGCGGCGGCGGTATGGACCGAGAACATGTCCCGCGCCCTGCGCGTTTCACCCCAGATCGACTGCGGCATTTGCTGGGTCAACAGCTGGTTCCTCAGGGACCTGCGTACCGCCTTTGGCGGTTCCAAGGAATCGGGCATCGGCCGTGAGGGCGGGGTTCACTCCCTGGAGTTCTACACCGAATTGCAGAATGTCTGCATCAAGATTTAACTGAGGAACAGATAAACAACCATGAGTACCCTGAGCCCTGAAGTCATCGCGCAACTGGCGGAACACCTGGAGAACGCCGAGTTGAATGCACAGGACGTGACCAAGATCACCGACGACTACCCCGACATGGATTTCCAGGATGCCTACGACATCCAGTGGGAGATCCGCCGCCGCAAGGAGGAGCGCGGCAACAAGATCGTCGGCATGAAAATGGGCCTGACCTCCTGGGCGAAGATGGCCCAGATGGGGGTGGAAGAGCCCTGTTACGGCTTCCTCGCCGATTATTTCAGCTGCCCCGACGGCGCCGCCATCGATACCTCGAAACTGATTCACCCGAAGATAGAGGCGGAGATTGCTTTTGTCACCAAGGCGCCCCTGAAGGGTCCCGGTATCCACGTGGCGGATGTGATTGCCGCTACCGATTTCGTCCTGCCGGCGGTGGAGGTCATCGACTCCCGCTACCGGGACTTCAAGTTCGATATCAAGAGCGTGGTCGCCGACAACAGTTCTTCCTCCCGCTTTGTGACCGGCGGCCGCAGCCTGCCGGTGGACCATATGGACCTGCGCACCTGCGGTGTGGTCATGGAGAAAAATGGTGAGATCGTCGACATGGCCTGCGGTGCCGCAGTGCTGGGCGATCCGGCGGCGAGTGTGGCCATGCTGGCAAACATGATGGGTGAGCGCGGCGAGGAAATTCCCGCCGGCACCTTCGTAATGACCGGTGGCGTGACCGCTGCGGTGGCGGTGGAGCCGGGGGATTCCATCCTGGTGCGCTACCACGAGATGGGCACCCTGAGTATGAGGTTCGTCTAGGCCCCAGGGCCGGGATCACAGTTATGACTATAAATAATCAATCCGCAAGCACCCTTTCCAACCTGGTCCACCGGTTTCTCTGTGCCGGTGCGCTGGGTCTTTTCCTTTGCGCCTGTGAGGCGCCCCTCAACCTGGAGCAGGTCGCCGAGGAAACCGATCGTAAACTGCATCGCTACGACATGCTGCAGGCCGCGGCCCATAGCGGCGATCGCGTGGCAGTGGTCAGTTCCATCGGCGCGGTGGTGACATCCGAGGATAGCGGCGCAACCTGGCAGCGCCAGGAACTGCCCGGCCGGCCTTCGCTGATCGACGTGACCGCCTGCAGGAGTGGTGAGTTCTTCGCCCTGGACAGCGAGCGCCGGGTCTGGCGACAGGACGCCACCAGTGGTGACTGGGGAGCGGTTGCAGTCGATACACCTGAGAACACACTTTCAATTCACTGTGCGCCGAATGGCCGCGTATGGGTGTCCGCCAGCTTCGGCACCCTGTACTGGAGCGATCTCAGCCTGTCCGGCTGGACCGAGTTCAGCCTGTACGAGGATCTGCAGTTCACCGAGGTGCGTTTCGTCGATGACAACATCGGCTTTGCCCTGGGTGAGTTTGGCACGGTGATCGCGACCCGCGACGGGGGCGACAACTGGGAGACCCTTGAGCCGATCCCCAACGAATTCTACCCCATGGCCGCTGACTTCCTGGATGCCAACTCCGGCTGGGTTGGCGGCCTGGACGGCATCATCTGGCATACCGCGGACGGCGGCAACAGCTGGCAGCGCCAGGAAACCGTGACCAATGCGCCGATCTACAACATTCACGCCAATGGCCACGGCGTATTCGCCGTGGGCGGCAGCGCCAAGCTGGTGGAACTGGTGGGCGACAGCTGGCAGACCTTCGAGGGCGGCCCCAAGGTGCTCGCCTTCATGCGAGGTCTGGACACCCTGGCCAACGGCTCGCTGCTCGTGGCGGGCGGCGGTGGCACCCTGGCGGTAATCCCCCTGGGTGACCGAGAAAGCTCGAGCGAAGGCTAAAACAGATAATTACGCAGGTATAGAGCAGTGAAACAAGATAGCGTTATCAGCAGATTTTTCCGGATGATTGAGGTCTTCGTCTTCTATCATCCCAAGGTATTCCTGTCGGCAATCCTGGTGGCGACATTGTTCTTCGCCAGCCGCATTCCCTATCTGGAAATGTACTCCAACTTTGCCGACCTGCTGCCCCAGGAGCATCCATACATCCAGTTGCACAACGATGTGAAGGATACCTTCGGCGGCGCCAACAACGTGGTGGTGGCACTGTCGGTGGAAGAGGGCGATATTTTCAACTCAGACACCCTGGCCCGCATTCACCGACTGACCCAGGGGGTGGATTCCCTGCCCGGGGTGAACCACAACCTGGTGCGCAGCCTGACCCACCGCACGGTGCGCAAGACCTGGCTGACCGAGCTCGGCAACATGAACTCCCAGGCCTATTACGATCCGCTGAAAGAAAGCTACACCCGGGAGGAACTGGACCAGAAGCGCCTGGACGTGATGGCTAATCCCACGGTATACGGTCTGCTGGTATCGCCGGACCTGAAATCGGCGCTGATCCGTGCCACCTTCAACGAGGGCCAGCTGGACTACGAGAAGATCTTCAAGCAGCTCGGCGAGCTCAAGGTGAGCGTGGAGTCACTGCGCGAGAGCGAGACGGTGCCAGGCGTTAAGATTTACGCCACAGGTCAGCCTGTGTTGATGGGCTGGGTCTACAGCTACCTCGACCAGATCATGCAGATCTTCTTCCTGACCCTGGCAATCCTGTTGACCCTGCTGCTGGCGTACTTCCGCACCCGGGTGTACGGGATCCTGCTGCCGCTCATCGGCGTATTGATTTCCGCTACCTGGGGCCTGGGTATTGTAGCCCTGCTGGGTTACAACCTGGACCCCCTGACCCTGGTGATTCCCTTCCTGATTACCGCCCGAGCCATGTCCCACGGAATTCAGCTGGTGGAGCGCTACTATATCGAAGCCCACCACGCCAAGGACAATCACGATGCGGCGCGGCGCACTTTCGAAACCCTGTTCCGCCCCGGCACCCTGGGTATCGTGTCGGATGCGGTGGGCCTGCTGCTGATATCCCTGGGTTCCTCGCCGATCAACGTCAAGCTCGGCATCTACGCCTCCATCTGGGCGGGCAGTGTGGTGCTGACGGTGCTTATCGCCGTGCCACTGGTGCTGTCCCTGTTACCCCTCAGCAAGCGCACCGGTGATGCCGCCGACCAGGCCCAGGTCGGGGTGTTCGCCTCGCTGGCCAAATTCGTCACCAGCCGCGGCGGTTCCCTGACCATATTGCTGCTGGCGTTGGCGGTGTATGCCGGCGGTGCGGTGCTCAGTTCACGGGTGCAGGTCGGTGATTCCGAACCCGGTTCGCCTATCCTCTACCGCGATCACGACTACAACATCTCGTCCGAGAACATCAACGCCAACTTTCCCGGCTCCGAGGAGATGTACGTGGTGGCCCGGACCGACGAACCCGGTGGTATCAAGCGGCCGGAAGTGTTGCGCGCGCTGCAGGATTTCCAGATTCATATGATGCAGGACCCGGAAATGGGCGGCGCCAAGGGCATGCCTGACCTGGTCAAGCAGGTCAATAAGATCCTGCACAACGACGACCCGCGCTGGGCCATTATCCCGGATGAGGCCAGTTACGTGGGCGGCCTGATGTTTGCCTTCATGGCCTCCAGCCCGATCCCAGGCGCACTCAAGGAGTTCGTCGACACCGACGACCAGACCGCCAACCTGGTGTTCTTCTACAAGGACCACAAGGGCGAGACCCTGCGACGCGCCATACACATGGCCAAGGAATGGATAAACGACCCGGCCAACCAGGTGGAGGGTCTCACCATGCGCCTGGCGGGCGGACCTATCGGCGTGACTGCGGCGATCAACGAGGCGGCCTTCCAGAGCAACATGATTATCATCCCGGCAGCGATGGCACTGATCTTTGCCTTCGTCACCCTGTTCTACTGGTCGCTGCACGCCGGCTGGCTGATGTTCCTGGTGATGACGTTCTGTACCGTGGCCACCTACGCCTACATGGGTATCGTTGGCATCGGTATCGACGTCAACACTGTGCCGATCATCGCGGTGGGTATCGGTGTCGGGATCGACTACTCGATTTACATGATGGACCGGGTGAGGGAAGAAACCTCGCGCCGGCATGGAGACCTGGAGGGAGGTATTCGGGCCGCCATTGCCACTACCGGCAAGGCCATCGCCTTTACCGCCACCGCGCTGATCGGTGGTGTGGTGATGTGGGCCTTTGTTTCCGATTTGCGTTTCCAGGCTGACGCCGCACTGCTGCTGGTCGTCATGCTGATACTGAATGCCTGGGCCGCCGCCAACCTGGTGCCGGCCTGGATTGTCAGGTTCAAGCCCGCGTTCATCGTAAACGCGGAACTGTTGAACGATGAAATCGAGGAGATCGATGCAAAACCGCTCGCCGCGTAAGCGTCGGCCAGCGGCCTTCGCCGTGCTGTAGGGCGCAGGTCGCAATTTTGTAACCACAGAGAGGGAACCCTATGAAAAATATAAACAAACTGATGGCCGCCCTGGGCGGCGCCACCCTGGTGACGGGGCTGGCGATACCCGCTGCCTCCGCCCAGGAGGGAGAGTGGGATATCGCGGGATTCGTGGAAAATGCCACTTACTACCGCGACGGGCAGGATCTGTCCAAGGTTCGTAACACCGGCCAGTTCGAGTTCAGTAAGGATTTCGGCAAGAAATTCGGCCTGAGCAACTTCCGCGTCAGCGGTACCCTGCGCGCGACCTACGACGCGGTGTACGACATCAATGATGACGAGTGGGGCGATGAGGCCGGTGGCGCGCGTAATTTTGAAAACGCCGACAGCATCACCGCTCAGGCCGTCTTCGGCGGCGACGGCAGTTCGCCCTGGGGGGGATCGCTTCTCAGCGGAGGAGTGCCTGGTCCGGGTTTCGGCTTTGACCTGTCGCGCAACCCGAACGAAGGCCTGAAGGTCCTGGGTGAGGACTATGCCTCTCCACGGGGCGGTGTCACCATCGGTGTGCCGGTGCGCCCCTGTGACGAGGACAGCCGTGGCTGTGGCCTCGACGACTACATGGACTACGACAAGAACGACCTCCGCTTCCCGGAGTTCAACGACGAGCTGGATTTCATCCGTGAGCTCTATGTGGAGGGTGCTATCCCCACCGGCGACACCTCGGAATTGTTCCTGCGCATCGGCAAGCAGCAGGTGGTGTGGGGCCGCACCGACCTGTTCCGGGTACTGGATATCATCAACCCCGTGGACTTCTCGCGGCACAATATCTACGACGAACTGGAGGACATTCGCATTCCCCAGTGGATCGCCACCGCGGAGTACCGCTGGGGCGCCACCGATTGGTTCGAGGACCTCAATGTGCAGCTGGTGTGGAACTTTGACGAGTTCCGCCCCAATGACCTCGGGCAGGGCGGTACGCCGTACTCGATCCTCGATGCCGGCTCTTTCTTTCGGGCGATGAATAACTGCTGGGAGAACGGCTGTACCGTGTCCAACTTCGCGCCAGCTGCCGCCGCGAATCCGGTGGACCCGGGTTTCCTGGCTGCCGACTTCGCTCCGGGCGTGATCGGTATCCGCGATGTGGAGCTGCCTGATGGTCATGACCAGGGCGGTATCAAAATGGAGGGCGTGTTCAGGAGTGTCGGCTTCTCCCTGAACTACTACCACTTCTATCAGCAGCTGCCGGTTCTTCGCGGCGGTATTCCTGCCCAGAACCCGTTCACCGGTGAGGTCGGGGTGTGGGACCGCCTGATCGCCTTCGATATCGAGTTTCCGGAAGTCGACCTGTTTGGCGGCTCACTGGACTTTTATATCGATCCGATCAAGACCGTGTTCCGGGTGGAGGCCACCTACACCACTGGTGAGGAATTCGCCAACACGCTCGAGGATAAGCTGTACTCGGATTCTGACGTGTTTCGCTGGGTACTGGGTATCGACCGCAATACGTTCATACCCTTCCTCAACAAGAACCGTGCCTTCCTGATCTCTGGCCAGATTTTCGGCCAGCACCTGCTGGATCATGAGAAGGAGCAGGCGCTACTGGGCGAAATCGGCATGCCGGACTGGGATGACAACTACATTGCTACGCTGCTGATCAAGGGCTGGTGGAAGTCCGATACCATCAGTCCGCAGATCATCACCGCCTGGGATTACGAGGCTGAAGCGGGCACCTTCGCCCCGTCCGTCGACTGGCTGATCAGCGACAACTGGCGACTGATCTTCGGTGCCAATATCAAGTTCGGCGACGGCATGCAAGACCAGGAGTTCGACGACTGCCGTAGCTGTAACCCATTCCCTGGATTCACCGGGCCGCCTAACCAGACGCAGTCGCTGGGCCTGAGCGGCATTCAGCCCCTCGGCCGCTTCCGCTCCGGTCCGTTGGGCAGCGCGAGCCAGGAAGACGAAATTCAGATTACGATCCGCTACCGTTTCTAAACGGCATAAGAATCAGGAGAGATGAATATGTTCAAGAAAACATTCACCACTGTAGCAATGGCCGCGGCCCTGGGTGTAAGCCAGGTCCAGGCCGCAACTATGGAGGACGTCGAAAGGTCCTTCTATCCCTACAAGGATGGTGGGCCCACATTCGAGGGGTTGGCCCCGGGTATGACCATCAACTCCGGCAACGTGGCGCAGTTCAAGGAGATACTCGATGCCGCCATGTTCCAGAAAATCAGCGATGGCTGGTTGGAGATGACCGTCGGTGAAACCACTTCCTTTGACCTGCATCCCAATTACGTCCAGGCAACGCGCGACAACCTGGGTCAGGTGTCACTGGGTAACGAGTTGGGCCAGATCAACGGCTTTGTCGCTGGCCGGCCGTTTCCCGAGGAACCCGACGAGAACGACCCGCGGGCAGGAGAGAAACTGTCCTGGAACTACAAGTACGGTTACAACTGGGGCGACAACGCCGCCATCGCGCCGTTCTACTGGAAGTTCCGCGATATGGAGAGTGGCAAGATCGAACGGACCATCAAGTTCAACTTCCACTTCCTCAACTTCAAGCACCGCGTCAACCAGGACCCTGTGCCGGAGTTTGCCGACAACCCGTCCAACCTGTTCCGCGGTATCTATGTGCAGGTAATTGAACCTTTCGACGTGAAGAACACCCAGCTGCTGATTCACCGTTCTGATGATGACCTGGTCCGGGACAACACCTGGCTGTACCTGGGTTTCCAGCGGCGGGTGCGCCGCCTGTCATCCGGCCAGATCACCGACTCCTTCCTGGGTTCGGACCTCATGATCGAGGACTTCGAGGGCTATAACGGTCGCATCTCCGACATGAACTGGACCTACAAGGGCACGGTGAACGTCATGCTGCCGTTCTACAACCACAACGCCCTCACACTGGCGACGGATATGGTCGAAAAGGACGGGTACCAGTTCGTGGACTTCAGCGGCAAGGGCGGCTGCTTCCCGAATATCACCTGGCAGCTGCGCAGGGCCCATATCCTGGAGTCCGATCCCACGGACGACAACCACCCGATCAGCAAGCGTGTGCATTACATCGATGCCCAGACCTTCACCATCCCGCGGACGCTGATTTATGACCGCAAGGGTGACCTGTGGAAGTCGTTCATCATCGGCCAGGCGCACCCTGATCACCACCTGGAGAAGAACAAGGGCACCGGTGTTTCCATCGACGATTCCTTCTCGCAGGTTGATATGCAGGCCGGCCATTGCACCACAGGCCAGTTCAAGGGTCAGCTCGACCCGGCCATGAACCCGCCGAAACTGTTCACCGTGCAGAACATGCGGGCCAAGGGTCGTTAATTCCCTCTGGGTGCTTGCCAGCACTCTGCCCGGTCCCAGAGGGGGCCGGGCAGGGGGGCTGGCTTTTTTGAGGTTTACCTGACAATGCCTGAATCTGTAGACGTAAAGCTGTTCTTCAATTTTCGCAGCCCTTACTGCTATATCGCGTCCAAGACCCTGTTCGCGATCTACGACGATTACCACACCAACCTGGTATGGCGTCCCCTGGGCGGCTGGTCCGGGCGCTCCTCACCGGAGAGGGCCAAGGTCAAGGTGCCCCTGACGCGACAGGACGTGCGGCGTATTACCGGGAAAATGGGTATCCCTATGAACCCGCCGCCGATTACCAC
>JAACFI010000157.1 GCA_009937575.1 Haliea sp. | reverse complement strand
GCGACAAACAGGCCGATAGCCACCAGCACGGTCTGGATCAGGGCCACGCCAATCACGCCTTTGAGAACGTTGCGCACGGTGGCCACCGTCATCGGCGCCCACTCACCGCCGGGTTTCAGTCCGCCGATACGCACGAATATGCGGTTGGCCGCCGCCGCGCAGCTGTCGGCAAACGTCATCAGCCCCCCGGCGATAATCAGGGCGATAACGAACATCAATACACCCATCAGGCTGCTGCCCATGCGCTTGAGCAGGGCGCCCAGTACGTCCTTGATCTGCTCGCTGTTTTTTTTGATGACCGCGTCCAAGTCACGGCTGGCCTCGCTCCAGACAGCAAAGGTTCTCTCGCCGATCACCGGCCACTCCTCCACACTGGCAGGTGGCGCCGGGACGCGCAGTTCACCGGCTTCAATCGCTACGTGGAGTTTTTTCAGCCCACCCAGCATGGAATCGGTGACGATCCAGGTGGGTATCACCAGGGCGAGAATAAAAAACAGTGAGATCAGCGTGCAGGTCAGGCCGCGTCGGCCGCCCAGCTTGGGTTCCAGCCACGTGACCAGCGGGAAAGCCGCCATGGCGATAATCGAGCCCCACAACAGCGGTACCATGAATGGCCGGATGATGTCGTAGGACCAGACCAGCAGCAGGAACACCAGGCCGATACGCAGGGATGACTCCAGCATGTTGCGAACGAATAGGGGGTCGAAATTGGTATCCTGTTGTGGTTGTTCTTCCATGGTACTCACCTCGCTTGCCAGCCGCGGGGGCCGGAATTATTGTTTCTTAGTAGTGTAATTGATACGTGACCGTGCACTGATCCGTTCAGTTTGTTCTGTCGCTATTATGAATCGGACATCACCATTACGGAAGCGGTTAATCCGAATCGTAACTCCACGCCTTCGGGTATCTCTTCAAGTTTGATCCGCACGGGGATGCGCTGGGCCAGGCGTATCCACTGGAATACCGGCTTGATACTGGGCAGCAGGTAGGCGCCGGGATTGCCGTCCGAGGGTGCAATACCCCAGCCCAATGACTCCACCGTGCCCTGCAGGGGACTGTCCGGGTACGCCATCAGGGTCACCCGGGCCGGATCGCCGATCCTGAAGCGGCCGATCTGGCTCTCGCGGAAATAACCGAACACCCAGAAACTCCGGCTGTCCACCAGTGCCAGTATGGGCTGGTTCGCCACCGCCTGGGTGCCGATCTGGAAATTGATGTTCGAGACATAGCCGCCGACCGCTGCGTACACCTTGGTGTATCCCAGGTTGAGCTGGGCGTTGCGCAGTGTTTCCTCGGCCACGTCGATCTGGCTCAGGCTTGACAGGTAATTGGTCTCACGACGGTTGAGGTCCTTCTGGGAGACCGCGCCGGCGTCCTTTTCGTAGATCTCCCGCACGCGGTCCCACTCGATTTTCAGCGACTTGGCGTTGATCCTGGCACGCTTCAGGTTGGCCTCGGCCTGGGCCACTGCCACTTCGAAGGGCTTTGGGTCGATTTCGAATAACAGGTCACCCTGTTTGACGTACTGGTTGTCGATGACCCCGACATGGATCACCGGGCCGGAAATGCGCGGTGCCACCTGTATCACCTGCCCGCGGACCTGGCCGTCCCGGGTCCAGGGATTGTGTATGTAGTCCTGGAAGGCCTGGTAAGCGTACCAGGCTACCGCGGCGATCAGGGCCAGGTTAATGGTGCTGAGACTGAGCTTCTTCAGGAATTTCACCGGGACTGTCCCCTAAATTCTTATCCAGTAAGTGTTCATCAGCAGCATGTAGACCGTCATCAGGGTCAGGAAAGTGAGAGACGGAAACATGATGTAGCGCGACAAGCGCAACTTGTTGAGTATCTTGATGGTGAGCCAGGTAGCCACCAGGGCCAGGCTGAATACCGGCAGGGTGGGAGAGAAGTACACGTCTCCGACAGCCAGTTCATGGGGCATGTCATTCATCCCTGTCCTCCCCGAGGATGGTGGCCGGTTCCAGGTACTCACCCCAATCCGTACGCTGCCGCATCTTCTCCACAGTCTCCGGCTTGACGATCGGTCTGCCACTCAGGGGCTCCCAGCCGCCGCCCAGGGCCTTGTACAGGGCCACCACCTGGTTGGCGATGCTGCCCCGGGTCTGGGCGTAGACATCTTCCCGTAGGGTCATTTTTTCCACCGTACTGAGGAGGCGCTGGTAACTGACCAGGCCGTTGTTGTACTGGTTGGCGGAAATATTGAAAGCGCGGATGGACGCCTCAACCCCGAGCGCGTCGTAACGACTTTTGTTCAGGGTATACTGATACCCCTCCAGGGCGTTGGTCACTTCCTGGACAGCCGTGATCACGCTCTGGTTGTAGTTGGTCAGGCTCTCCTGGAACAGTGCGTCTTCAATCCGCACCCGGTTCTTGATGCGATCGTACTGAAAAATATTCCAGCTAAGGCCTGGCCCGATATTGGCGGTGAGCGCATCAGATGCATCGAAACTGTCGCCGGATTCCACGGTTTGCGACAGCCCCACCGATCCAAACAGGAAAAACTGCGGGTAGAGGTCGGCCTCTGTGAGCCCGATTCGGGCGCTCTGGGCTCTGGTGAGCATTTCCGCCACCTTGAGATCCGGGCGCCGCATCACCAGTTGCGGATCAATGCTTGGGTTGAGCTCCGGAACGGTAGGAATGACCGAGTACTTGGCCGCTTCATCGGCGAGAAGCAGCTGGCGCTGGGTGCCGCTGGTGGCATCCACAAAATTGGGAATTTCCGGTTCTTCCGCCAGTTGCAGCATCGGTTCCAGTTCTTCGGGCAGAGTGCCCAGCAGCACCGCGAGGGCATTGCGCGCCTGGATGCGGGAAATATTGAGGCTGGGAAGCGACGACTGGGTGGCGTGCAGCTGGGTTTTTGCCTGCTGTACGTCAAGCTCTGATACATTACCCGCGTCGTATTGCACCTGGGTCATTTCCACCACCCGCTGCTGGATGGCGATATTCTGCCTGGAGAGAAAGATCCGCTCCTGGGCGGTTCGATAGTTGACGTAATTTCGGGCGATCTCGGCGCTGATGGTTACCAGCACGTCGTGATAGGAGGCGATGGAGGCGTACAGGTTGGCCTCCGCTGATTCGATACCGCGGGCATACTTGCCCCAGATATCCATCTCCCATCCCACATCCAGGCTGATATTTGCCGAGTTGAACCAGTCCTCGTTGCGATACAGGGCGGCGAAACTGCCGTTGACCTGTTGTTGCTGGGGAAACACCAGGGCATCGGAAATACCCAGTGCGGCTCTTGCCTGCACGATGCGCAGCCCCGCGGCCTCGATCGACAGGTTTTCACTGGCGCCCTGTTCGATGAGTTTGTCCAGCACCGGGTCATTGAACAGCCGCCACCAGTCTGCGACGGCCTCGCTCTCGGCAACGGTCTCTTCCGGCTTCCATTCGGTGGGCAGTGCAGGCTGTGGCGGCGCCTGGTAGTCCGGACCCAGGGTGGTGCAGGCGCTGAGCAATACAACGCCCGCCAGCGCCATGGGCCACAGCCGGTAAGGCAAGTGTTTATTCCTAACTTCCCGTGACACTAAAACCTCGCATAGCGCAGTTGTTCCAGGTCCAGCTTGTTTTGCGCCTCCCGGCAGGCGTGCAGTCCCGCCTGGATAGAGACCTGGAGGTTGAGGTAGACGTAGAACTGCGCCAACTCTGACGGCTGGAAGCGCTGCAGGGAGTCGCTGCCCAAATGCTCATCCAGGCGTTGCTCGATGTCCGCGAGGCCTTCCCGACTTTGTTCGAACGTCTGTTCTGATCCACCCAGTGCGAGAGTATTGCACAACCGCATTAAGCTGTTCGCCCTTGCCCGTCTGTCGGAGGCTCTGACGAGCGGATTGTGGTTGAATTCACCAGCCCGGCGATACAGCACCTGCAATTGTCCCAACAGCAGGTCGCAGCTTTGATTGAACGCTTGTATCTGCTCCTGTCCATTGGAGGGGAAATAGCTGCTGTCTATCATTGCGCCCCAGTGATGCATCTTGCCGAGTACCGCGTTGCCGCTGCGGATTCTCATGTCGGTCCACCAGCTGAAAAATCCTCGGGGGGTGTGTGCAGCCATGGCCAGGCGCCCGCAATGCAGGAAAAATCGCCGGCGCAGGCTGGCGTAGATTTTCTCGGGTTTACTGGTGAAAGGAAAATGCACGGAAATAATAAGCAGCGCGCAGATCATGTAGAACATCAGGATCGTCAGCATCAGCCCATTGAAGGCGTAATTCATGGTGTTCTGGATGCCCAGGGTAAACAGGCCCAGGAGGAAAAAAATGGCAACCGGCCCCTTGAGTACATAGAAGCCCAGAAACGCGTAGGCGAACAGGAAAACGCCCAGTTCCAGCCAGTGCGTCATGGCGGGCAGTAGAAAGACATAAGCCGGTACGGCAAAAAAGAAGCCCAGGGTAAACAGGATAAACAACAGTTTTGGTGTCACCGGTGTATAGGAGACCAGCGGGATCAGCACCGTACAAAGGGTAACGAATGTGAAGCCCCCGGGGGGGTTGAACTGGATCCAGATACCGCAGGCAATCCAGAATGTCACCAACGCGCGCAGGGCGGTTTTGACGTTTTCCAGATCCAGCCAGATAAAGCTCGGTTGGCCGCGGGGCTCCCGGCCGGATACGCTACCACCGCGATCAAATAACAGGCTGCCCAGGGCGAGATTCAGTTCCACCAGTATGGCCTGAATTTTTTGCAGCAGTTCCAGGCGGGTCGCAACCGCAGCGACCGTCAGGTGGGGTGCCGATCGCAGACTTCCCTCGGTAATGGTGACTTCCTCCACCTGTGGGGATTCGGCAAGTACCTCGCCCTGCCAGGCCCTTGTTGCTGACCCGAACATGCCCTCGATATGCCTGATCACACCCGGGTAGCCATCGATATACTGTTCGAAGTTTATCGCCCGCCCCTGCTGTTGCTTCAGGTCAGGTACCAGCAGGCTCTCCAGGTCCTGGTAACAACTTGCCACGGTGTTCCACTCCGCCAGGTAAGCAGCCACTGCATCGCGGTTGTTCTTGGTCACTGCCAGTTGAGTCTGGAAAGTATCCTGCGACGCCATGAGCCCGGCCAGCAATTCGTCGACCGGGGGCTGCCCTTCTTCAGGCGGTGCCACCAGGCGGGCAAAGGCCCCGCTCAGCGCCGTTGCGACATTTGCTGCCAGGGCATGGGTGTTGTCCTCAGTTCTCACCGGCCACAGCAAGCTGGCCATCAGGGTGTACACCAGCACGCCGAATACCGTCATAAAGGCGCGGTCCACGCCGTAAAGAAAAGCCCCCTCGGCGTCGCCTCCGTTGAATACCATTAGCGTGACTACCGCGGCCAGCATGAACAGCGTGCTGTCCCCCTGGTAAGCGTTGTAGAGGTAAATGATAAAGGACACCACCAGCGACACCGCTAGGAGGTAGACCGTGCGGTCCTGGGGGAACAGGGCAATCAGGGTCAGGCCTACGATCGCCCCGGCCACAGTCCCCAGTACCCTCAGTACCCCTTTCTGCAATGACTCCGACAGCATACCGGTGGCGGCGATCAGCATGACCGTGGTAGCGGCGGTCTGGGGCTGTGGCCAGCCCATTGCCATGGGGATCAGGTAGGCCAGGGTCAGGCTGAGGGCGGTCTTGACGGCAAAACGAAACTTGACCGGAACCTGGTGGGTCGCCTGGGTGGAAGATTCGGAATTTGCCTGGCTCGCGTCGGTCGCTGGCATCGGCCGGGGGTTCCCTGTTATTGTCCTGTCGCGGCATTGGCGTTGGACAGAGTCTAGCCGAACAGGACTCAATCTGCGACCTGTGTTAATTTTACTGCCCAGGTATCGGTATCGAGGAGGGACCCGATGAGGATGGCACACAAGTCCGGCTGTATTCTGTTGCTCGCGGCGCTGGCCGCAGCACCCGCTATGGCACTCGACGATGCCGAAGTGCGTGAGATGCAGAAGATCTGTGAAGAAAAACGGCAGGAGGCCCTGGCGCCCATACGGGAGCAGAAAGCCCAGGCCTGTATAGAACAGCAGTTGCGTAAGCCCGATCACTGCAAACGCTACTATCGCACCTATGGTAATGTTACGCCCGGACCCTCCGGGGCGCCTCAACAGGGCTATTTCTACGACCTGCCCGAATGCCAGGCCTGGCTGGAGGCCAGAGAGGCGCTGAGAGTGAGCCGATCCCGACCCTGATGCTGCGCTTCGCCACGCTGTTACTTGCCGCCACTCTTTCCCTGGCGGTCTCGTCCCTGCGGGCGGATGTCAGCCGCGCTCTGCTGGACATTCAGGAACGCCTGTACCTGGAGCGTGACGGCTCGCGGATTTTTCCCGGTGCCACGATCTACGAACCCTCGCTGGTGGATGCCTTTTACCAGCAGGCCGGGTATCGGCCGGTATGGACTGACCCCGGCTACGCCCGGCAAATGTTGCAGTTGCTGGCCTCCAGCACTCAGGAGGGCCTTGACCCGGCAGATTATCACTACCCGGAAATAATGACGCTGGTTGAGGCCTTCGACCAACCCTGGTCCGACGGCGATGCCCTTCGCGCCCAGGCGGAGGTCCTGCTCACGGACGGCATCGTTCTCTATGGTAAACACCTGTTGCAGGGCAAGGTGGATCCGCGCAGCCTGGACAGCAGCTGGAACTACACCCGGCGTCGAATCGAACCCGCAGACCTGGCGAAAACCCTGGTGCAGGCCATCGAGCGCCGCGAGGTGGGCGCCAGGCTGGAGGCACTGAAACCTGATACGCCTTTCTATCGCCTGATGAAGCGGGAACTGGAACGCTACCGGAAACAGTCGGAGAGCGAGCAGTTCCAGCCCGTGCCCACCGACAAGGTACTGCGGAAGGGGGATCGGCACCCCAACGTGGTGGCCCTGCGACGGCGCCTGGCGCAGATGGGGTACCTTTCCGCGCAGGTATCAGACAGTGATGCATTCGACAGCGATGTGGCAGATGCTGTGCGCGCCATGCAGGGCGATCATGCACTGGACACAGACGGCATTGTGGGGCAACAGAGCTTCAGGGCCCTGAACCTGTCGGCCCGGGCCCGCGTGGACGTGCTGCGCATCAACCTGGACCGCGCCCGCTGGATCAGCCAGGATACCTCCGATGAATACCTGGTGGTCAATATTGCGGGTTTCGAGCTCTACTATATGCGCGATCGCCAGTTGCTGTGGCAGACGCCGGTCATGGTCGGCACGATTGATACCCGCACACCGATTTTCCGCAAGCGGCTGCGCTATCTGGAATTCAACCCCACCTGGAACGTGCCCCGCAGCCTGTTTGCACGCAATCTCTATCCCAGATTCAGCCGAGACCCCTCCTACGTCGAAAAAATGGGTTACCGCTTCTACGACGGAGGCGCGGAAGTCGATCCCGGCACCATTGACTGGAGCCGCTATACCGCGCGAAACTTTCCCTATCGGGTGGTGCAGATGCCGGGACCGGAAAATGCCATGGGGCGGGTAAAATTCATGTTCCCCAACCGACATGCGGTTTATCTCCACGATACCCCGTCGAAGGAACTGTTCAGCCAGTCACAGCGGGCGTTCAGTGCCGGTTGCATCCGGGTCCGGCACCCGCTAGAGTTGGCGCGCCTGCTGCTGGACAGCCCGCAGCAGTGGTCGGCGGAGCAAATCCAGTCATTGATCGACAGCGCCGCGCCACAGCGGGTGGTGCAGGTCGAGCGGTCTATCGATGTATTGCTGATGTACTGGACGGTCAGCCCGGAGGAGGATAACCGCCTCGAGTTTCACCATGATATCTACCAATTGGATGCGGCGGCGCTGGCCGCCCTTGACACCCCACCGAGGTCCACTGCCTTTGATCGTTAAAAGATTACTGTTCGTGCTGTTATTAGCGGTGACCCCGGGAGTGGGTCGTGCGGACCCGCTCAGCCTGCTGATCAGGGGGCACCAGGTGAGTCAGCCCGTGTTCAGCCTGTTTGCGGCTCCCGGCGAGGAGATTCGGGTCGGTGTTCCGGGACTGGACGCGCGGTCTGTAGACTTGCAGTCTGTGGAAGGTGTCAGTGTATTGCCCGGAGCGGATTACTGGCTCATCCAGGCTCCGCGGAAACCTGGTTTATACACTATGAGCCTCAGCAGTGACCCGGCGCAGCAAACCACCCTCAATCTGTTCGTCGGCCATCCCGCGAGCCATGCGGATGACGGCGTATTGAATGACTACCTCATCGGCCCGCAACCTCCCGGTCATGCGACTTTACCGGACTTCTACACGCCGCCGGAGCTTTATTTCGAGGTGACCCCGGATATTATCGACACCCCCCTGAGTGCCAATTTCACGCTGCGCCAGTTCCTGTGTAAACAGGATTCCAGCTATCCCAAGTACCTGGTGATCAGGGAATCCCTGCTGGTCTTGCTGGAAGGCCTGTTACAGAGTGTGAGAAACGCCGGCTATCCGGTGGATACCTTCGGGGTGATCAGTGGTTACCGGACTCCTCATTACAACAAGATGATTGGCAATGTCCCCAACAGTCGCCACGTCTATGGCGATGCCATGGACCTGTATGTCGACCAGGACGGGGATGGCAATATGGATGACCTGAACGGGGACGGCGAACGCAACCGGAAAGACGTGGATCTGCTGTACGAAATCGTGCAGGAGTTCAAACAAAACTCCGCCAATGTGCTACTAGCAGGCGGGGTGGGGCGCTACTATCGGGCCAGTCACCACGGTGGTTTTGTGCATGTGGATGCCCGTGGATTCCGCGCGCGGTGGTAATGGAATAAGGGATTTCTCATGGTTTTTATAAGGTATGTGCTGCTCCTGTGCCTTGTCAGCCAGGCCTGGGCCCAGAACAGTGGCGGGGAAGATCTGCAGGCGCAGTTGCAGGAGCTGGACAGTGGCGTTGCGGCACTGCGGGAACTGGACAGGCGGATCGAGGGTGTCGCGGAGGAAAACCGTGAGCCCCTGATATTTCGCCGCGACGAGCGCAGTTTCAAGCTGCTGCTGACGCTGGATAAACTGGTGCGTGCGGTGGCGGAATTGCCCGCAGATGACCCGCTGCGACAGGAGGTAGAAAAGCGGCTGCAGGATGACCTGGCCAATGCAGGTGACTCGGTTTTCCAGTTGCTGCAGGGCGTCAACAAGCGTATCGCCACCAACACGGCGCAGTTGGAATCCCTCAGCGGCACCTCACTGGTCGCCACCGAGGCCTATCTCAACAGCCTGGAGCAGTTGCGTATACAGTACTACCAGGGACTGGTGGATGTGATCGAGGGCAGGAAACTGCTCGGCCTGCCGGCGGCGGAAGTGGCCGGTCCGCTGCAGGACGCGCTCTACATTCACGCCGAAACCCTGGCGGGCAGGCTGGAGTTCACCGGCACGGCGCTCAAGGACATCCGGGGTCGGCTGGAACAGGATCCTGCCAACGCCGACCTGCAGGCCAGCGTAATCGACATGGGCAACGAGCACCGGCTGAACCTGCAGCGGCTGGAGGCCCTGGTAGGCTTGATGGGGCGCCTGGGTCTTGACGATTCAGCTTACAAGAGCGTCCTTATCCAGCAGAGCGACAGCCTGTCCCTGCAGGTGCTGGAAACCAGTGTGGTGCTTTCGCTGTTGCAGGATGCCTGGGACGTGGTGCGGGAGACGCTCGCCGCAAACGGTCCTGATATCCTGTTTCGGCTGCTGATTTTTGTGCTTATCCTGCTGGTATTCCGCTTTCTGTCGCGGCTTACCCGCCGGGCAGTTACCGCCGCCTGCGAACGACCCGGAGTGGACATGTCCACCCTGCTCAAGGACGTGCTGGTGTCGATCTCAGGCGGGACCGTAATGGCCATCGGTTTCCTGATGGCCCTGTCGCAGATCGGGATCTCCCTGGGACCGATGCTAGCCGGCCTGGGTGTCGCC
>JAACFI010000156.1 GCA_009937575.1 Haliea sp. | reverse complement strand
GGCCTCGGTGCCGTCGTTGACGCCGTCGATGTAGGGAGATACCACCTCGAAGCCGTCCATGCAGGCCTGCATGGCGCAGATCGGGTCGATCTCGGAAATGCGCACAATCATGCCTTCCTGGCGCAGTGACTGGGCGGAGCCCTTGCCCACGTCGCCGTAACCGATCACCAGCGCTTTCTTGCCAGCCATCAGGTGGTCGGTGCCGCGCTTGATGGCGTCGTTGAGGCTGTGGCGGCAGCCGTACTTGTTGTCGTTCTTGGACTTGGTCACGGAGTCGTTGACGTTCACCGCGGGCACTTTCAGTGTTCCCTGCTCAAGCATCTCCTGCAGGCGATGTACGCCGGTGGTGGTCTCCTCGGTGATACCGTGGACCTTCTCCAGCATCGCCGGGTACTTTTCGTGCAGCATGGCGGTAAGGTCGCCGCCGTCGTCCAGCACCATGTTGGCATCCCAGGGCTGGCCGTCCTTGAGGATGGTCTGTTCGATACACCAGTCGTACTCTTCCTCGGTCTCGCCTTTCCAGGCGAACACGGGAATTCCGGCGGCGGCTATCGCTGCGGCGGCGTGGTCCTGGGTGGAGAAAATATTACAGGAGGACCAGCGCACCTCGGCTCCCAACTCGAGCAGGGTCTCGATCAATACCCCGGTCTGGATGGTCATGTGGATACAACCCAGGATCTTCGCCCCGGCCAGCGGTTTGCTGTCCCGGTACCTTTCCCGCATCGCCATCAACGCCGGCATCTCGCCCTCGGCGATCTCCAGCTCCCTCCGACCCCACTCGGCCAGGCTGATATCCGCAACCTTGTAGTCTTCCCTGGTTTCAATCTTTTCTGCTGTGCTCATCTTTTGTTTCCTCTGGCTTTATTGGCCAATGTTGCATCGAGTTTGGTACTTCGTTATTCGGCGAAGTGATAGGCGATTGCCTTTGCAGACACGCTACCAGTACATCCATGTGGGCTCGGAGGCGGCCGTCCATGGCTGCAGACGGTCCCGCACACAACTACCCGTAACTGCGAGCCGGGCTATTGGCAGCTACAAAATGTAAAGCCAAAAGAACGACTCATAATTTCAAAGTGCAGCCTTCAAAGCCTCCACCTTATCAGTGTTCTCCCAGGTAAAATCCGAATCCTCGCGCCCGAAGTGCCCGTAGGCCGCCGTCTTGCGGTAGATGGGGCGTTTCAGGTCCAGCATATCCACCAGGCCCTTCGGGCGCAGGTCGAAGTGCTCGCGTATCAGTTCAGCGATTTGTTCGTCGCCCAGCTTGCCGGTGCCGAAACTGTCCACCGAGATCGAAGTCGGCTCCGTCACGCCGATGGCGTAGGACACCTGGATCTCACAGCGGTCCGCCAGGCCCGCGGCGACGATGTTCTTGGCCACGTAGCGGCCCGCGTAAGCCGCCGAGCGGTCCACCTTCGAGGGGTCCTTGCCCGAAAATGCCCCGCCACCATGGCGTGCCATACCGCCATAGGTGTCGACAATGATCTTGCGGCCGGTGAGGCCGCAGTCACCCACCGGGCCACCGATGATGAACTGGCCGGTGGGGTTGATGTGATAGCGGGTGTCGGCATGCAGCCACTCGGCGGGCAGGGTTTCCTTGATGACCAGGTCCATGATGGCCTCGTGGATGTCGGCCTGGGCGATATCGGGGTCGTGCTGAGTGGACAGTACCACGGCGTCGATGGCCACCGGCTTGCCCTCCTCGTAGCGCAGGGTGACCTGGCTCTTGGCGTCCGGGCGCAGCCAGGGCAGGGTGCCGTGCTTGCGCAGCTCGGCCTGCTTTTCCACCAGGCGATGGGAGTAGTAGATCGGCGCCGGCATCAGCACGTCGGTCTCGTTGGTGGCGTAGCCGAACATCAGGCCCTGGTCGCCGGCGCCCTGCTCTTTCTCCTCGCTCTCGTCGACGCCCATGGCGATATCCGGTGACTGTTTGCCGATGGCGTTGAGCACCGCGCAGGAGGCGCCGTCAAAGCCCACGTCGGAGCTGTCGTAACCGATATCGAGAATGACATCGCGCACCACGTCCTCCAGGTCCACATAGGTGGAGGTGGTCACCTCGCCGGCAATAACCGCCATACCGGTCTTGACCATGGTTTCCACGGCGACCCGGGCATTCTTGTCATCTTTGAGGATGGCATCCAGGATGGCATCGGAAATCTGGTCCGCCATCTTGTCCGGGTGGCCCTCGGACACAGATTCCGAGGTGAAAATTGCGTATTCGCTCATGTATCGCTTCCTTTTGCTTAGGGGTGGCCAAACAGGCGCACCTGTACTTGAAATCCATTGCGTTGTGCCAGGTAGACGCTGGCGATGTCGACCAGGCCGGCCTCAAAGGCCCAGTGGCCCAGGTCCTGGGGATCGAAACCCAGCCACAGGTCGCCGCAGTTCTCACGTGCCCAGCCCTGGTCGTGGCTGCACAGGTCGGTAATCAGCACCATGCCGCCGGGGGCCAGGTGGCTGGATACGTCCTTCAATACCTGGCCCGGCGAGGGCGTGTGGTGCAATACCATGTTGATGACCACGCAATCCACCCTCAGGCCCTCCAGTTCCGGGCTGCTGGTATCGCCGTGAATGAACTGCACATTCTCCAGGGCGGCCTCGCTTGCCTGTTCCCGGGCCCGTTCCAGCATGGCGGCGGCATTGTCCAGGGCGATTACCCGGCGAAAACGGGGTGCCAGTACCCGCAGGAAGGCCCCATCACCGGGACCGACCTCCAGGGCGGTGTCAAACCGGGTCAGGGGCGCATCGTCGAGGACGCCGGCAACCGTGTCTGCATACTGTTCGTAGCTGGCGATCAGGTCCTGCTGTTGGCGGAACTTTCGGGCGTTGTCCCGGAAAAAGTGTCGGGAGTTCTGCTCTCGCTGTCGGTACAGGGCCTGCAGGCGCTGCTCGGTGGCGGGCGCCAGGCTGATACTGTCAACGGTATCGAATATACGGTGTTGCAGCGCTTCCAGTTCAGGCCGCTGGCCCAGTTCGCTGCGGCGGTAGAAAATCGAGTTACCCTCTCTTCGGGTCGCCACCAGGCCGGCGTTGGCCAGCACCTTGAGGTGATGGCTCAGGGCGGGCTGTCGGATATCGAAGATACTGCAGAGCTCGGAGACACCGAAAGAGTCCTTGTGCAACACTCGCAGGACCTGCAGGCGCAGGGGATCAGAACTGGCTTTGCACAGGGCTGCCAGGCCTGCCAGTTGCTGCTCCGGGGCATCCTGCGGCGGCGATTCTGCCAATGCCGTGTGTACACTTGAGGCGCTCATGGCGGGCGAGTCTAGCAGGCTGGGGCCGCTATATCAAAATATTTTGATATAGATTTGCGCGCCTGGTTGGCCCTTGTACAGTCGAAAAACAAATTTCCCGCCTATTTGTTTGCCGTTGGCACCTGCTTACGCGAAAATAGCGCCCATTTGATCCCCCCGGGCCCAAGAGCCCGAACCCAGCCTGGAGAACCTGATGTCGTCCCCCCGCACTGAACTTGCCAATGCCATTCGCGCCCTGAGCATGGACGCTGTACAAAAGGCCAACAGCGGCCACCCCGGCGCCCCCATGGGCATGGCGGATATTGCCGAGGTGCTGTGGAACGATTATCTGCGGCACAATCCCGCCAACGCCGAATGGCCCAACCGGGACCGCTTTGTGCTGTCCAACGGCCACGGCTCCATGCTGCTCTACTCCCTGCTGCACCTGAGCGGTTACGACCTGCCGATGGATGAACTACGGAATTTCCGCCAGCTGCACAGCAAAACGCCGGGCCACCCGGAATACGGCTACACGCCGGGTATCGAAACGACCACCGGTCCGCTGGGCCAGGGGTTGAGCAACGCTGTAGGGATGGCGCTGGCGGAGAAGATCCTCGCCAGCCAGTTCAACCGGCCCGGCCACCAGGTGATAGACCACTACACTTACACTTTCCTGGGGGATGGTTGCCTGATGGAGGGCATCTCCCACGAAACCTGTTCCCTGGCAGGAACCCTGGGCCTGGGCAAGTTGATTGCCTTTTACGACGACAACGGCATCTCTATCGACGGTGAGGTCGAGGGCTGGTTTACCGACGACACCCCGGCGCGCTTTATCGCCTACGGCTGGCAGGTGATCAGTGATGTCAACGGACACAGTCCCTCCCAGGTCAAGGCGGCGATCGAAGCGGCCCGCCACGAGTCCGGCAAGCCCACCCTGATCTGCTGCAAGACTGTTATCGGTAAGGGCGCCCCCAACAAGGAGGGCTCCGAGTCCTGCCACGGCGCTCCCCTTGGCGGGGACGAGGTCGCCGCGACCCGGGCTGCCTTGGGCTGGGATCACGCGCCCTTCGAGATTCCCGCCGACGTCTACGCCGGATGGGATGCTCGGGAAAAAGGTGCCAGTGCGGAACAGGCCTGGGACCAGGTGATGATCGCCTACGGGGAGGCGTACCCGGAGCTGGCGTCAGAACTGCGTCGCCGGCTGGCAGGGGAGCTGCCAGCGGAATTCTCCGAACAGGCCGCCGCCTATATCACAAGGTGCCAGGAAGAGGGGGAGAGCGTGGCCTCGCGCAAGGCTTCCCAGAATTGCCTGAATGCCTACGGTCCGTTGCTGCCGGAACTGCTGGGCGGCTCCGCCGACCTGGCGGGCTCGAACCTGACCGTGTGGAGCGGTTCCCAGGGTGTTACCGCGGGGAATGCCAGTGGCAACTATATCTACTACGGGGTGCGCGAATTCGGCATGGCGGCGATCGTGAACGGTATTGCCCTGCACGGCGGGTTCATCAACTACGGCGCCACTTTCCTGATATTCATGGAGTACGCGCGCAACGCCGTGCGCATGGCGGCGCTGATGAGGCAACAGTCCATCTTTGTGTTCACCCACGATTCCATCGGCCTCGGTGAAGACGGCCCCACTCACCAGCCGGTGGAACAGCTGACAGCCCTGCGTTCCACGCCGAACATGCACACCTGGCGCCCCTGCGACACGGTGGAGTCCGCGGTGTCCTGGAAATCCGCCATCGAGCGGCGGGACGGTCCCTCGTCCCTGGTGTTCTCCCGCCAGGGCCTGCCCCACCAGCAGCGGGACGCCGCCCAGGTCGACGGTATCGCCAGGGGCGCCTACGTCCTGAAGGATACAGACGGTGCAGCGGACGCTATCCTGATCGCTACCGGATCGGAAGTTCACCTGGCGGTGGCCGCTGCCGAGCAGCTCGCCGGCGCTGGCAGGCAGGTGCGGGTGGTGTCCATGCCCTGTGCCGAGGTGTTCGAGGCCCAGGACGCGGCGTATCGCGAGTCTGTCCTGCCCAGTGACGTACTGGCCCGGGTGGCGGTAGAGGCCCTGCACGCGGACTGGTGGTACAAGTACGTGGGCCTGGACGGCCGCGTGGTCGGCATGACCAGCTTCGGCGAATCTGCACCGGCCGGAGACCTGTTCACCGAATTCGGGTTTACTGTCGACAATATCGTGTCGGTGGTGGAAGAGGTCCTGTTGTAGGGCGCGAGTGCGATGCTGCGCCTGGCGATAAACGGTTATGGCAGGATCGGCCGCAGTGTGCTGCGGGCGCTCTACGAGAGCCCCCTGCGGGACAGCTTGCGGGTGGTCGCCGTCAACGAGCTGGCGGATGCGGGCACCGTTCTGCACCTGACCCGCTACGACACCACCCATGGCCGCTTTGCGCTGCCCCTGGACGGGGATGACCGGCAGCTGCAGATAGACGGCGATGCAATCGCCTTGCTGCGCGATCCTGATATCGGCAATCTCCCCTGGGGAGACCTGGGCGTTGACATGGTGCTGGAATGCACCGGCGCTTTTTCTGACCGGCCTACCGCCGAGCGACACCTCGAGCAGGGGGCGGGCAAGGTACTGTTTTCCCAACCGGCCCAGGCGGATGTGGATGCCACCGTGGTCTACGGTGTGAACCACCGCCGGTTGCGTGCGGAGGATCGCATCGTTTCCAACGCTTCCTGTACGACCAATGGCATCGTGCCGGTGATCCGGGCGCTTGACCAGGCGGTGGGCATCGACAGCGGCACCATCACTACCATTCACTCGGCCATGAACGACCAGCCGGTACTGGATGCCTACCATCATACAGACCTGCGCAAAACCCGCGCCGCGGGACAGTCCATCATTCCCGTGGACACCGGCCTGGCACGGGGCGTGGAGCGGGTGCTGCCCGAGATGGCGGGACTTTTAAGCGCCCAGGCCCTGCGGGTGCCAACCCTCAACGTCTCAGCCATGGACCTGACGGTACAGTCCAAGCGGGATACCGATGTTGCGGCAATAAATCGCGCTTTACATGATGCAGCGCAATCCGGTTTCGATGGGGTGCTGGGCTATACTGAGGAACTGCTGGCATCCTGCGATTTCAATCACGATGCCCGCTCCAGTATCGTCGATGCCAGCCAGACCCGGGTCAGCGGCAGCCGCCTGGTCAAGGTACTGACCTGGTTCGATAATGAATGGGCTTACGCCAATCGCATGCTGGATGTGGCCCGCTACTGGGGCAGCCTGTAACGCCTGGAGGGAGAGTTGGAAATGGCACTCGCTGTCAAATTGATGAAGGACCTGGATCTCAAGGGTAAACGCGTGCTGATACGCGAGGACCTGAACGTGCCGGTAAAGGAAGGCGCGGTAAGCTCCGATGCGCGCATTCGCGCCGCACTACCCACTATCGAGGCAGCCCGGGATGCCGGTGCCAGGGTGATCCTGATGTCCCACCTGGGGCGTCCCACTGAGGGTGAGTTCGATGCGCAGTTCTCCATGGCGCCGGTGGCCAGCCACCTGGAGGCACTGCTGGGTGCCGGGGTGAGCCTGGTCGCTGACTGGCGCCAGGGGCTTGAACTGCAGGAAGGCGAGGTGGCATTGCTGGAGAATGTTCGCTTCAACCCGGGTGAGAAAAAAGACGACGAGGAGCTGGCCAGGGCCTATGCGGATCTCTGCGACATCTTCGTCATGGATGCCTTCGGCACGGCCCACCGGGCCCAGGCCTCCACCCACGGGGTGGCCAGATACGCACCGGTGGCCTGTGCCGGCCCCCTGCTCGCCGGTGAACTGAATGCCCTGGAGCAGGCCCTGTCCGACCCGGCCCGTCCCATGGTGGCCATCGTCGGCGGCTCCAAGGTCTCCACCAAGCTCACGGTACTGGAAACCCTGTCGGACAAGGTGGACCAGCTGGTAGTGGGTGGGGGTATTGCCAATACTTTCCTGGCCGCTGCCGGCAAGCCGGTGGGCAAGTCCCTGTGCGAGCACGACCTGATTCCCGCCGCGCAGTCGCTGATGGAGAAGACCAGCATACCGCTGCCCGCCGACGTGGTGACCGGCAGGGAATTTTCCGAAGCTGCGGAGGCCGAACTGAAGGCTGCCGAGGAAGTGGGTGAGGACGACATGATCTTCGATATCGGTCCCCGGGCCGCGGCCGAAATTGCCGCAATTCTGTCACAGGCGGGCACTATCCTGTGGAACGGACCGGTGGGCGTGTTCGAGTTCGACCAGTTTGGCGCAGGCACCGAGGCCCTGTCGCGGGCCATCGCCGACAGCAGCGCCTTCTCCCTGGCCGGCGGTGGGGACACCCTGGCGGCAATTGACAAGTACGGCATCGCCGATAAGATTTCCTATATATCCACAGGTGGCGGCGCCTTTCTGGAATACGTGGAGGGAAAGACACTCCCCGCCGTAGCGATGCTCGAGCAACGGGCTAACGATTAGCGAAGACGATCCAACAGCAGAGGTAGACCAACATGGCATTAATCAGCATGCGTCAGTTACTGGACCACGCCGCCGAGCACGATTACGGCGTACCGGCTTTCAACGTCAACAACCTGGAGCAGACCCGCGCTATCATGGAGGCGGCGAATGCCACCAATTCACCGGTGATCATGCAGGCCAGCGCCGGCGCGCGTAAGTACGCCGGAGCGCCCTTCCTGCGGGCGATGATGGAGGCGGCGATGAACGAGTTCCCGCATATCCCGGTGGTGGTGCACCAGGATCACGGCACCTCGCCGGCGGTGTGCCAGCGCTCCATCCAGCTCGGCTTCAGCTCGGTGATGATGGACGGCTCCCTGGGGGAGGATGGCAAGACCCCCATGAGCTACGAGTACAACGTAGAGGTAACCCGCAAGGCAGTGGAGTTGTCCCACGCCTGTGGTGTCTCCGTGGAGGGTGAGCTGGGCTGCCTCGGTTCCCTGGAAACAGGTGAGGCCGGGGAGGAAGACGGCATCGGCGCCGAGGGCAAGCTGACCCACGACCAGATGCTGACCGACCCGGAAGAGGCCGCCGACTTTGTCAAGGCCACGGAGGTGGACGCCCTGGCGATTGCCTGTGGCACCAGCCACGGCGCCTACAAGTTCACCCGTCCCCCCACCGGGGATATCCTGGCCATCGATCGCATCAAGGAGATCAACACCCGGATCCCCAGCACCCACCTGGTGATGCACGGTTCCTCCTCGGTGCCCCAGGACTGGTTGGCGATAATCAACGAGTACGGTGGCGAAATCCCAGAGACCTACGGTGTGCCGTTAGAGCAGATACAGGAAGGCATCCGCCACGGGGTGCGCAAGGTGAATATCGATACCGACCTGCGCCTGGCCTCCACAGGGACCATTCGCCGTTTCATGGCGCAGAATCCCTCGGAGTTTGACCCGCGCAAGTACCTCGGTAAAACCATCGAGGCCATGCGCGATATCTGCATCGCCCGTTACGAGGCCTTTGGCACCGCGGGCAACGCAGACAAGATCAAGGTCAGCTCCCTGGCGCTGATGCAGGCGGCTTACGATGCGGGAGAGCTCAAGCCCCAGGTCAACTAGACGTTGACCTCTGAGCAACTCGCAGGCCTGCGCGACGCGCTGCCGCCTTTCCCGACGGCGGCGGAGACGGTGCAGGGCCTGTCAGATTACTGCCAATTTTACCGCCTCGATTTCACGGCGGGTTACCCGGGTTGCGAACACTTTGCCGGCACTGTGGCCAGCGGGCCGCATCGCCTCGCGGTGCACCGCTGGCAACTGCCCGATGCCACGGCGACCCTGTTGCTGGTGCACGGTTACTACGACCATACCGGCCTCTACGGCAAATTGGTCGAATACGGCCTGTCCCGGGGTTTCAATGTCCTTATCTTCGATCTGCCCGGCCACGGTCTGTCCAGCGGTGAGCCCGCGGCCATCGATGAGTTCACCGCCTACGGTCGCTCGATAGCCAGTGTCGTATCGCAGGCGTCCACGGCGGGTGAGCCCCTGTGGGCGATGGCCCAGAGTACCGGGTGCGCGGCCCTGGTGGAGTTTGCTCAAATTCATCCCTGGCCTTTTGCGGCCACCGTGCTGCTGGCACCGCTGGTGAGGCCCGTGAGCTGGATGAAGGTCCGACTGGGGCACATGCTGTTGCGTCATTTCACCGATACTTTACGGCGGGAATTCAACGAAAATTCTTCTGACCGGGAATTTCTGGCCTTCATCCAGGCAGATCCTCTCCAGGCCCGGCACATTTCCATGCGCTGGGTGGGAGCCCTGCGTCGCTGGCTCAAGTCGTTGCCCGAGGGCAACCTTGGGGTAGGCCAGGCCCTGGTTGTGCAGGGTGACACTGATGGTACCGTGGACTGGCGCTACAACATCAACGTGATCATAGGCCTGTTCCCGGATAGCCGGGTGGAGTATGTGGCGGGGGCGGGCCACCAGCTGGCGAACGAGTCACATTCCCTGCGGCAGCACTATTTCCATGGCATCGACGATTACCTCAGGGGCCAGGGCCTGGAATTGTCCCTCAGGGATAACAACCCGCCGAGCTGAGTAACTCGAACAGTGGTTGCATGGATTCACCGTAGCGGCGCCAGCGATTCACCGAGCTATTGTAGATGGGCTGGCGCACCTGCGTGGCGCTGGGTGTGGCGACGCTTCCCTGCTGGGTGTGAAATTCCAGGCACCGGGGTTCCCAGTCCAGCTCGCAGAATGCCACCAGCTCGCGCGATACCCGCTCGGG
>JAACFI010000018.1 GCA_009937575.1 Haliea sp. | reverse complement strand
GGAGTCGAAGTACATGACCGGTTCGGAACTGGTGATCGACGGCGGTTATACTTGTCACTGAAGCAGTCACTTTCCGGGACAATAAGAAGGAAATCGTTTAATGAAAAATTCACCCCTCGCAAAAAAGCTGCTGGCGACATCGCTATTGTTGCCAGCCGCCTTATCTTTTGGTGAAAATGATACCAGTGTCTATTTCGGTGCCGTCCATGTACACACCAACTATTCCTTCGACGCCTACACCAACGGCACCCTGACCACGCCGGCCCACGCCTACCAGTGGGCCAGGGGTAAAAACATCCCCGGCAGTAAAGGCGGCCCCGATCTCAAGGTCAAGACACCCCTTGATTTTTACGCCGTATCGGACCACGCGGAGTGGATGGGCGTTTTCAAGGAAATGGAGAATCCCGACAGTCCGCTCAGCAAACACCCGATAGCCCCACGCATCACATCAGACGACGCCAATACCGCGATGCAGGCATTCGCCGAACACCTGCGCAACTTCAGTATGGGCAAGCGGGACCCGGCCCTCGACGACCCGGCGATAAAAAAGTCGGTGTGGGCAGACATCGTTAAAACCGCCGACGATTACTACGTCCCGGGAGAATTCACCACCTTCCCCGCCTTTGAATGGTCTTCCAACCCCGAGATGCGCAACCTGCATCGGGTAGTGGTATTCGAGAACTCGACCATCGTTCCGAAAATGGCGTTTTCTTCCCTCGATTCCAGCGACCCGCAAGACCTGTGGGCATGGATGGACGCGCAGCGAGGCAAGGGATCCACCCTGCTGGCCATACCCCACAACGCCAATGCCAGTGACGGGCTGATGTTTTCCATGCAGACCTTTTCCGGGGAGCCACTGGACAAGGGCTATGCCGAGGTCCGCATGCGCAACGAGCCACTGTACGAGATCACCCAGATCAAGGGCACCTCGGAGACCCACCCTGCCCTGTCTCCGGACGATCAATTCGCCGGCTTCGAATTGTGGGATTACACGCTATCGGCGGATGCGCTTCGACCCACCCATCGCCAGGGAAGCTACGTGCGCAAGGCACTGCTCGACGGCATGAGCCTACAGGTCGGCGGCAAGGGCAATCCATTCCGATACGGCTTTATCGGCGACACCGACACGCACAATGCCGGGGCCTCCCACGAAGAATTCAATTACAGCGGCAAGTTCGCCTTCGAGAACGACCCCCGACACCGGCTTTTCGGTTTCAAGGGCCAGCCCGCGGGACAGGTACAACAGGTAAGAGAGTTCAGCTCCGGCGGCCTGGCCGGCGTATGGGCCTCGGAAAATACCCGCGAAGCGATCTACGCAGCCATGCTGCGCCGGGAGACCTTCGGCACCAGTGGCCCGATGATAAAACTGCGTTTTTTCGGGGGCTGGTCATTTTCTGCCGAAGACAGTGCAGCCAAAGATTTTGTCGCAAGGGGCTACGCGGGTGGCGTGCCCATGGGTGGCCAGCTGTCCGCCAACGAAGGTAAGGCACCTTCCTTCATAGTCTGGGCGGCTAAAGACCCCAATAGCGGCAACCTGGACCGGGTACAGATGGTGAAGGGCTGGATAGATGCCGATGGCAAGCAGCACGAGCGCGTCCACGACATCGTCTGGAGTGGTGACCGCAAGCCTGATGCACGGGGCAAGTTACCCCCGGTGGGTAATACGGTTGACGCAAAGAAAGGACCTGGAGCGATGCCGACTTCGATCCTTCCCGACACGCTTTCTATTACGTAAGGGTCCTGGAAATTCCCACCCCGCGCTGGAGTACCCGCGACGCGGCTGCCCCGGGTGTCGAAGTTCCCGGAGGCCTGCCGACGAGTATCCAGGAACGGGCCTATAGTTCACCTATCTGGTACACACCCTGATAAAGAATCGGTAACGGCAGCAGCTGTATCGTTTCTTTTTCCGCCAGGCATTAAACTGCACCTGGACCTGGACCTGGTCTCTGGGAGCTGCAGCTTATGGCGGATAAAGAGCCACGCATTATCGTACTGGGCGCCGGCATGGCCGGCATTCTTGCGGGTATCAAACTGCAGGCCTCGGGATATACCGATATCGCGATCTACGAGAAGGCCGATCGAATCGGTGGCACCTGGCGCGAGAACACCTACCCGGGTCTCACCTGCGACGTGCCCTCACACCACTATACCTACACCTTCGAGCGCAACCCTGACTGGACCAGGCACCTGCCCCCGGGGCCGGAGATCCAGGCCTACTTCGAGGGGGTGACTGAAAAATACGGCATCGACAAACTGATTCGTTTCAACGAGGAGGCCGAGAGCGCCCGCTTCCTCAACGGCCGCTGGCATCTCGGTTTCAAAAGCGGCCTGCAGGACCAGGCCGATATCGTGATCGCCGCCACCGGCGTACTACACCATCCCAGCCATCCCAGCATTGCGGGTATGGAGCGATTCGAGGGTGCATTGTTCCACAGCGCCCGCTGGGACCACGGCGTACCCCTGGACGGGCAACGCATCGGCGTTATCGGCAATGGCTCCACCGGAGTGCAGATCATTTCCGCCCTGGCGGGTCGCGCAGACAGGCTGGAGCACTACCAGCGCACCGCCCAGTGGATCATGCCGGTGGAGAATGGCCACTTCAGCGAGGAGGAGCGCGCCGCCTTTCGCGATCCCCAAGTGCTCGCAGCGGCGATGAAATTCGAGGAGTACAACGCCGCGGTAGATGCCTACACCCAGGCTATCGTCGACGAACAGTCAGAGGGCGCCAGAAACATAGCTGAGGCCTGCCTGGCCAACCTGGAAAACAGTGTGCAGGACCCGGAGCTGAAAGAAAAACTGCGCCCCGACCACAAACCCCTGTGCAAGCGACTGATCTTTTCGCCCGATTACTACCAGGCGATACAACACCCCAAGGTCGCCCTGGTCACCGAGGGTATCGCCGGGATAGAGGAGCGGGGTATACGCACCGATGACGGTCAACTGCACGAACTCGACGTGATCGTGCTGGCCACCGGTTTCCACGCGGACTATTTCATGCGCCCGATGCATATCCGGGGGCGCAACGACGCCGAACTGGAAACACTGTGGGCGGACCACCCGAAAGCCTACCTGGCGGTTTCGATGCCGGACTTCCCGAACTTTTTCATGCTCAATGGCCCCAATGGTCCTGTGGGTAACTTTTCACTGATTGATATCGCCGAACACCAGTGGCATTACATCGACCAGCTTCTGGCTCGCCTGCGCAGCGGTGACGCGGATGAGATCTGCTGCACCCATGAAGCGATGGAAAATTTCGAGCGTGCTCGCGCGGAGGCAGCGAAGAAAACCGTTTGGTACCACGGCGGCTGTCACAGCTGGTACCTCGACAAACAGGGTATTCCCGCCAGCTGGCCCTGGACCTATTCGCGTTTCGTATCAGAGATGGAGGCCCCCGACTGGGAGCATTACCAGTGCCTCAGCCAGGTATCCTGAGCCGCGACCGGAGCTACTGTTGCTTTTTCACTAACACCGGCTGCGCCAGCGGGTCGGTTGAGCGGCCCTGCAGGTGTAACATACCCCGGCGAATGCTGTTGCCCCAGTTGCGGAAGATCAGGTTGTAGGCCGGTTCGTCATTGTTCACCTGGTGGAACGCCCAGATATTGTCAGTGGACCTGGTATCTACCGAACGCACCATGACCGCACCGGTCCTGGCATTGACCAGCGCGATGCTGGCAGTGATGGCACCGCCCGACTTTGCTCCAGCTTCAACCTCGGGACGGGTGGCGTAGGGGTGAATGGCCACCACCGTGGTGTGCACGATAATCTCTGCCTGGTCCCGTTGGTCCACGATATTGTAGGCAGACTGGTAGCCCAGGGTGTGGGCGAACTCGCGGATGATGGCCTTTTGCAGGATCTCATCCTCCAGGTCGCTTACCGCCCACTCCTCGTCTGCCGAGGCACCCTCGGGCTGTATGATGCGGATATCGGACAAATTTGCGGGCTCGATATAAACGTTGCGGAAATCCCGACCGTCCGGTTCGGAATCGGAGCTGATATACAGGGCATCGGCCCGGGTGTTCTTACCCTTCATATAATCCGCAGCGCCTTTTTCCGGCGGAGAATAGGCCACCTCCTCCGTCTGGGCGCAACCGGTGAGAATCAGCGCGGCCGCGGCCAGTGCAGGAAACAGTTTTGATGCCATGGAAATTATCCCGTCAGAGTACGCAAGAGAGGCGCAATTATACCCGAGTCGCAGAAAGTGGCTACCATCAGCGGCATTTCTCGAGTCACTCGAGGTTTGGAGTCGCCCCTCTTCTTCGCTACAATCGCGGGCCGACTTCTCCCGGAAAACGATCTCATGCCGCGACCACGCCTGCCCGCCCTGCTGCCAGTGCTGGCAATGCTGCCCTTTGCACAGACGCTCGCCGACGACAATGAACTGGAAACCGTGATCGTCTCCGCCAGCCTGTTGCAGGAAGACGGTACGCGCCTGCCACTGGCCTGGTCCAAAGTCGACAGGGAAGCCCTGGAACTCATCGGCCACGTACATATCAACGAGACCATGCAGCGGGTCCCGGGTGCATGGATCAGCCGCGGCAACGGTCAGGAAAGCCTCACCGCCCTGCGCTCCCCGGTCCTTACCGGCGCCGGCAGCTGCGGGGCTTTCTTCATGGCAGCCGATGGCATCAGCCTGCGGGCACCGGGCTTCTGCAACGTCAACCAGCTGTTTGACGCCAATACCGAACAGGCGGGAAAGATCGAGGTCATCAAGGGACCGGCCACCGCCCTGTACGGCTCCAACGCCATGCACGGTGTCATCAACGTGCTCAGCGCACCGCCCACGGACAGCCTCGACCACAGCCTCGCCCTGGAGGGCGGCCCCTACGACTACTACCGGGCGAAATACCACTACCGCAATACCACCGGTCCACACGGAATCAGCATCAATGCCAATGGCGTGACCGATGGCGGTTACAAGGACGATTCCGGCTACGACCAGCAGAAGATGACCCTGAGGCACGACTACGACGGCCAGCTGTGGAATATCCGCACGGTGCTGGATGCAGCCAACCTCAACCAGGAGACCGCCGGCTTTGTGGAGGGTTACGAGGCCTACGAGGTCGGCAACCTGCGCAAGTACAATCCCAACCCGGAGGCCTATCGCGACGCCTGGTCGGTGCGTTTCTACAGCGCCGCAACGCGAGAACTGGGAGCCGATCACAGCCTGACCCTGACACCCTACTTCCGCGACAACGACATGGAATTCCTGATGCATTTTCTGCCCTGGCAGCCGGTAGAGGAAAACGGGCACACCAGCCTGGGCCTGAAGACCCTGCTGCACAGCGACATGGGATCCCTGGCCTGGGCCAACGGCCTGGACGTCGAATACACCGATGCGATGCTGAAGGAGACCCAGGAAGAGGAGTGGGTCAGCAGCAACCAGCCCGCCGGGGTGCATTACAACTACCGGGTGGACGCGATCTCCGCCGGCGCTTTCAGCCAGCTGCGCAGCCAGTGGCAGTCTCCCTGGGAGATCAGCGCGGGCCTACGCCTTGAGCATACCTACTACGACTACGACAACCGTACCGACGACGGTAACGCCTGTGTACCCGAAGCCACCGCCTGCCGTTTTTACCGCCCGTCCGATCGTGACGACGACTTCACCGATGTCTCGGTCAACGCAGGCGCCAGTTACCGCTTCAGCGACGACCTCCTGGCCTACCTCAGGGCCGCACGGGGATTTCGCGCGCCCCAGGCAACGGAGCTTTACCGGCTGCAATCCGGCCAGCGGGTTGCAGACCTGGATTCAGAGGAACTGGACAACCTGGAACTGGGCCTGCGCGGTAACGCCTGGGACAGATTGAGTTACGACGCATCCGTATACTACATGCACAAGGACGACGTCATTTTCCAGGATGCCGACCGCCAGAACGTGAGCGGCGCGCAGACACGCCATTACGGCATGGAACTGAGCCTGGCCTACCAGCTTGCAGCGGACTGGCTGTTCAGCCTCGATGGCAATATCGCCGAGCACCAGTACGACAGTCGCGTTTCCTTGCTGGGTTCCGACGGGGATATCAAGGGCAACGATATCGACACCGCCCCCAACGTGTTCGGCAGCGCCCGCCTCAACTGGGACTTTTCCCGCCTCAGCGGTCAGGACAGCGTGGCGGAACTGGAATGGGTCTACATGGACGAGTATTTCCTGGACCCGGACAACGAGCACAAGTACGACGGCCACTTACTGCTCAACCTGAGGGTATCCAGCACCCTCGGGCCGCGCTGGCAGGCCACCCTGCGCCTGACCAACCTGCTCGACGAGCAGTACGCGGAGCGGGCGGATTTCGGTTTCGGCTCCTATCGCTATTTCGTGGGCCAGCCCAGGGGAGCCTATTTGGAGATGCGCTACCAGTTCGGCATCGCGCCGGGTTGAGCCGGCGATAGGGGCTGCGGCCCTACCAGTCGAAGCCCCGTTGGTCCAGATCCAGCGCGCCCTTGAGCGCAGATATTCCAACGACCTCGGCAGTGGGTGCCAGCCCGGAGACGATACCCGCCAGGGTGGTACCCGTACCTACGGGCAGTACGATTCGCGACGCACCCGGAGCAACTTCCCTGATCAGTTGCGCGATCTCCCGGCAACCCTTCACCCCGGCGCCTCCCCCCTGCCCGGTCCAGCCGCAGCAGGGAAACGTGTCCGAGTGACTGCCCCAGGACGGGGCGGTCATCCAGCCTTGTCATCAGATCTCCTGGCATGGTTCATTGTAGCGCCTGGTGTGGTGCGACAGAATGATATCTGGCGTCAGTGAAAATGGCCGCTGAGGAACTGTCCGGCAGGTAGCGCCATGCTAAGGTACCGTCTGTTCAGCTAAGGGCCCCGCTCGGCCTGGTAATTGTTTACGAGGTAGTACTATGGATGTTCGCCTGTCTCAGTCCCCGGAGGGCCCGCTGAAGGGCATCCGGGTCATCGATATCACCGCCATGATCACCGGCCCCATGTGCAGCCAGCAACTGGGCGACCTGGGCGCCGACGTGATCAAGGTCGAACCGTTGCATGGAGAAGTCGCCCGCTGGATGGCGCCCCCCCAGAAAGCCGGACTGACGGGCTTCTATACCCAGCTGAACCGCAACAAGCGCAGCCTGGCGGTGGATCTCAAGAACCCCGAAGGCATCGCCATTATCAAAAAACTTGCCGAGAGTGCCGACATCCTGGTGGAAAACTTCCGTGGCGGGGTCCCCGACCGCCTCGGTATCGGCTACGAAGATCTCAAGCCGCTCAACGAGCGCCTGATCTACGTGTCGATCACCGGCTTCGGTCCCACCGGTCCCTACTCCGACCAGCCCGCCTACGATCCCATCGCCCAGGGCCTGGTGGGCATGATGCATATCCAGGGCAAGCCCTTTGGTGGCAAGCCCCAATTGATACAGTCGGCGATCGTTGACAAGACCACCGCCACCACCGCCGCCGGCGTTGCCTTGGCCGCCCTTTACGCCCGGGACGGCCTCAACGGCACCGGCAGGGGCCAGCGGGTGGATGTGCCGATGATCGATGCCTACGCCGCCAACTCCCTGCCCGACACCCTGTGCGTGGACAGTTTCGTGCCCAACGACATGCCCGACGCGGAGCCGCTGGCGGTGCTGCGCACCTACGAGACCACCGACGGCTACGTGGTAGGCATGGCCTTGCAGGACAATCACTTCAAGGGGTTGTGCGAGGCCCTGGAGTGCACCGAGCTACTGGACCGGGAGGGTATGCGCAACGTGGGGGAACGCATTACCGATTTCGCCCCGTGGCTGGATGCGATCGAGACGGAGATCAAAAAGTGGCCCACCGAGGAATTACTGGCGCGCTTCAAGAAACATGGTGTGCCCTTCGGCAAGGTGAAGACCATCCGCGAATTTGCCGAAGATCCCCAGGCAATAAACAACCGCACCATTTTCGATGCGGAGCACGCCGAGGCCGGCACCATGCGCTACGTGCGCTATCCGGGGCACCTCTCGGAGACCCCCGCCTGCCTGCACCGCCACCCGCCGGTGCTGGGTGAGCACAACAGTGAAATACTTCGAGAGGCCGGTTACAGCGACGCGGACATCGAGCAACTGTGCAAGGACGGTGTTATTCCCGGGGGCTGATCCCTTGTTGAATCAGTCGAATACGATCACACCGCGGGCGTTGACGTTGTTCAGCAGATCATCCACTGCCTGCTGCACCTCATCGATGGCATAGGTGCGACTGACCAGGGTATCCAGATCCAGCCGTCCAGCCTGGTAGTGATCCACCAGCGAGGCGATGAACTGGCCGCTGTGGGCTCCGCTGGCCTTATGCCCACACACGCACTTGCCTGTCAGCAGCAGGTCAAAGGCATTCAAGGCGACGTCCTGGTCCGGTGGGGCCACGCCCACCACCACCGTCATACCCAGTTTGCGGGTACTGTCGTAGGCCTGGCGCATCAGTGCCGGCGCGCCGACACACTCGACCGCCAGGTCTGCACCCATGTCGCCGGTCAACGCCATGATCTGCGCCACCGCATCCTGCTCCCCGCCGTTGATGAGATGGGTAGCGCCCAGCTTCTGCGCCAGTTCCAGTTTGGTAGGTGACAGGTCCACGGCGAAGATCTGCCCGGCCCCGCTGATGCGTGCACCCTGAATGACGTTCAGGCCAACGCCGCCACAGCCGAACACAGCCACCGAGTCACCGGGACGCACTGCGCCGGTATTAATGGCGGCACCGGCGCCGGTCATCACGCCGCAGCTGACCACGCAGGCGCGGGTGAGGTCGACGCCGGAGTCAACCTTGACGACACGGTCCTCGTGGATAACAGTCTCCTCGGCCATGCAGCCCAAAGCCATGAAGGCCCCCGCAGCCTCCCCATCCGGGCGCTGGTGTCGATGGGAACCATCGGCCTGCAAGCCCGCGAGCCCCATATCCGTCGGATGAGCGGAACAATACAATCCCAGGCCACGTTCACACATATCACATTTGCCACAGGCAGGGCTGAAGTTCAGTATCACCGCATCGCCCTCGGCAAAACGCGTCACCCGCTCCCCCACTTCCGTTATCACGCCGGCGCCCTCGTGACCAAGCACACAGGGCAACGGGGTCGGCATGGCACCGGATATCACGTGGTGATCGGACATGCACAGACCGCAGGCCTTCATCTTCACGCGGACTTCACTGGCCTGGGGAGGCAATACCTCGATATCCTCCACGCCGAACTCATTGATGCCGGTCACAACGACTGCTTTCATGGGACTCTCCCGTATGGACTACAGAGGGTATAGCCCACAGACCCGTAATGGTCCAGCGCGATCCGGATATTCGAGGGAGCAACCCCGTCAGCTAAGCTCGAAGCGCCAGGCGCTGCAGGCTCTCTGAACCTTGGCCGAATGAATTCGGCCACAGGCCTCAACCCAACCCGACGTTGTTCTTCTCCAGTACCTGCTCTGCGCGATAACTGGAGCGCACGAACACCCCGGAAACCACTTCCAGAAAACCTTTTTCCAGGCCCCACTGGCGGTACTGCTCGAACTCATCCGGGGAAACGTAACGAACAATCGGGTAGTGGTTGGCGGTGGGCTGCAGGTACTGGCCCAAGGTCAGGATATCGACATTCGCCTCGCGCAGGTCATCCATGCACTGCCCGATCTCCTCGTCACTCTCCCCCAGTCCCAGCATCAGGCTGGTCTTGGTCAACACGTCGGGGCGGTGGGCTTTGGCGTGGGCGAGCACATCGAGGGTCTGCCGGTAACCTGCCCGCGGATCCCGCACCGGATGGGTCAGGCGCTCTACCGTTTCCACGTTCTGGGCAAACACCTCGATACCGGAATCCACCACGGTCTCCACATCCGCCAATACACCCAGAAAATCCGGGGTCAGGGCCTCCACCGCGGTATCGGGATTGAGTTGCTTGACCTCGCGCACGCAGGCAGCGTAGTGGCCCGCACCCCCGTCCGGGAGATCGTCGCGATTAACCGAGGTCAGCACCACGTAACGCAGGCCCATCAGCTGCACCGAGCGGGCGGTATTGGCTGGTTCCTCGGGGTCCAGCCAACCCTTCGGGTTGCCGGTATTGACCGCGCAGAAGCGGCAGGCCCGGGTACAGACATCTCCCATGAGCATGATCGTGGCAGTACCGGACGTCCAGCATTCGCTCAGGTTGGGGCACTTGGCCTCCTCGCAGACGGTGGCCAGCCGGTGTTCGTGGACGATTCCCCGCACTTTCTCATAGGTTTCACCGCCCCGGATTCGGATCCGCAGCCAGTCCGGCTTGGTCAGTCGCTCCGCCGAGCTCGCGCTGGACTTGATACCGTCCTTGATGGCGGTGATGCCCTTGTCGTTGACGAATTTTTCGCCACTGGAGACCTGGACACTGGGAATCAGTTGTTCGTCGGACATTAAGGCAACCGGCTGTGATGGGACCGGCAATTATACCCCATCGCGGAGTGTTCCACAGCGCGGGGCAAAATCGAAAATGTTGAGCCAGGACAAGGTCGACCCGGCTCCAGTTGGTCTATTATCATGCAACCATGACAACAAAACTGAATCTCTGGCCCGCCCGCATGGACCTGCTGCAGAGCCTCACCGGCCTGCTGCTGGTGATGTTTATCTGGGGGCACATGTTCTTTGAATCCAGCATTCTGCTGGGCAAGGACGCGATGCTGTGGGTAACCCGCATGTTCGAGGGCGAGCATATCTTCGGCAAGCCCTACCCGCTGCTGGTCTCCGCCGTGGTCGCCGTCATTTTCGTACTGATCGCGCTGCACGCCATTCTCGCCCTGCGAAAATTCCCCGCCAACTATCGCCAGTACCACAGTTTCCACCGGCATATGGGCGCCATGCGCCATACCGATACCACCCTGTGGTACGTGCAGGTAATCACCGGTTTCGCCATGTTTTTCCTCGCCGGCACCCATTTATTTGTGGTGTTGGTACAGCCGGATAATATCGGTCCCTACGCGTCCTCTGACCGGGTGTGGACCGGGCGTTTCTGGATTCTCTACGCGCTGCTGCTGGTCTCGGTGCACCTGCACGCGGGTATCGGTATCTACCGACTGGCGATGAAATGGTGGCCGCTGAAAGCGGAGACTGCCCCCCGGGTGCGGGAGCGGCTGAAGGTGGCAATGTGGTGCGTCATCGGCTTTTTCCTGATCCTGGGCAGCGCATCGCTGCTGACCTACATGAAAATCGGGTACGACCACGCCGACCGTGCCGGCGAGCGCTACGTACCTGCAGCGGCTTCCGCTATCGAGACAGGTAAGTAGAGCATGCAGATCCTGTACACCGATGTCCTGGTTATCGGCGGCGGCCTGGCCGGGCAGCGGGCCGCCATCGGTGCCAAACGTCGCGGCCACGACGTCATCGTACTCAGCCTGGTGCCCGCCAAGCGCTCCCACTCCGCAGCCGCCCAGGGCGGTATGCAGGCCAGCCTGGGCAACTGCCTGGGCGGCACCGGCGACAACGAGGACGTGCACTTCACCGACACGGTGCGCGGCAGCGACTGGGGCGCCGACCAGGAAGTGGTGCGCATGTTCGCCCACACGGCACCCAAGGCGATCCGCGAACTGGCCGCCTGGGGCGTGCCCTGGAACCGGGTGCAGCGGGGCGATCACCAGATCACCGTGAACGGCCAGAAGCAGACCGTCACCGAGCCGGACAATGCCCACGGACTGATCACCAGCCGCAATTTCGGCGGCACCCAGAAGTGGCGCGCCTGCTACGTGTCCGACGGCACTGGCCACGCCATGCTCTATACCATGAGCAACCAGGCCATCGCCGCCGGCATCCCGGTACACGAACGCATGGAGGCGATTGCGCTGATTCATGACGGCGAACGCTGCTGTGGCGCCATCGTGCGCAACCTGATGACCGGGGAAATCCTCGCCTACATGGCCAAGGCCACCTGCATCGCCAGTGGCGGTTTCGGGCGCATCTACCGGGTGTCCACTAACGCCATCATCAACGAGGGCATAGGCGCCGCCATAGCCCTGGAAACGGGCATCGCCAGCCTGGGGAATATGGAGGCGGTGCAGTTTCATCCCACCGGCATATTCCCCGCCGGCATCCTGGTGACAGAGGGTTGCAGGGGGGACGGCGGCCTGCTGCTTGACGGTGCCGAATACCGTTTCATGCCCGACTACGAGCCGGAGAAAACCGAGCTCGCCTCACGGGATGTGGTGTCCCGCCGCATGGAGGAACATATTGCCGCGGGACACGGGGCAAAGACCCGCTTCGGCGACCACCTGTGGCTGGATATCCGCCTGCTGGGCAAGGAGCACATCAACACCAAGCTGCGGGAAGTTAAGGAGATCTGCCAGTATTTCCTCGGGGTGGACCCGGTCAACGAACTGATACCGGTGCGCCCGGCCCAGCACTACTCCATGGGCGGCATACGCACAAACTACAGGGGTGAGAGCCCGCAGCTCAAGGGCCTGTTTTCCGCCGGCGAGTCGGCCTGCTGGGACATGCACGGGTTCAATCGCCTGGGAGGCAACTCGGTGGCGGAGACCGTGGTGGCCGGGATGATCGTGGGCGACAGTATCGCCGACTTCTGCGACTCCCCCGATGGCGCCCTGGCTATCTCGACCTCGCTGGTCGAGGAATTCGGGGAGCGGGAACGACAGCGCCTGGCAGGCATCGCCGACAGCGGTGGCAGCGAGAATGCCTTCGAACTGATGAAACTGATGCAGGAGACCATGACCGCCAATGTCGGCATCTTCAGGGACGGCGAGAGACTGCAGGAGGCCGTGTCCACCCTGCAGGATTTACAGCGCCGCAGCCGCGATATCGGGCTGCGCAGCAGCGCACCGGGCGCCAACCCGGAACTGGTGGCCGCCTACCGGGTACAGCGCATGCTGAAACTGGCCCAGTGCGTCGCCTTCGGTGCCCTGCAGCGCACCGAGAGCCGCGGCGCCCATTTCCGCGCGGATTTCCCCCAGCGCAATGACCGCGACTGGATGCGACGCACCCTGGCGATCTGGCCCGGGGAGGAGGCCGACCTGCCGACCCTGGACTACGAGGAGCTGGACATCATGCGCATGGAAATCCCCCCGGGGTGGCGGGGTTACGGCGCCAAAGACTACATAGACCACCCGGACACGCCTCGCCGCCAGCAGCAGTTGGACGAGGCACTGCAGGGGATGGAGCGCGCCGACCGCCACGCGCGGCAGGAGGCGCTCATGCCCTTCCGGCACCTGTTACCGGAACACCTGCGCGGCAACAACCAGCGCCTGGGGGAGGACTGATGAGCGACATCCCGGTCACCCAGCTGGGGCGTACCCTGCACCTACAGATACTGCGGCACAATCCCCGTGACCCGGACAGCGAGCCGCGGCTGCAGACTTTCGAGGTCGAGGAAGCGGACGCCATGACCCTGTTCATCGCCCTCAGCGAAATCCGCGAGAAACAGGATCCCTCCCTGCAGTTCGACTTCGTGTGCCGCGCCGGTATCTGCGGCAGTTGCGGCATGATCATCAATGGCCGGCCCGGACTGGCCTGCCGCACCCTGACCAGGGACCTGCCGGATCACATCACTCTGGCCCCACTCCCCGCCTTCGAATTGATCGGCGACCTGTCGGTGGACACCGGCAAGTGGATGCGGGGCATGTCGGAGCATCTGGAGACCTGGGTGCACAGCCAGGGGCTCGAGCAGGCCGATATCGATTCCCTGGAAGAGAGCATGGAACCGGAACTGGCGGAGCAGTTGTACGAACTGGAACGCTGCATAGAGTGCGGCTGCTGCGTGGCCGCCTGCGGCACGGCACAGATGCGGGAAGATTTCAGCGGCGCCGTTGGACTGAACCAGATCACCCGTTTTCAGCTTGATCCCAGGGATGAACGCAGTGACGCGGACTTCTACCAACTGGTGGGCAACGACGCGGGCGTATTCGGCTGCATGACCCTGCTGGGCTGTGAGGACATGTGTCCCAAGGATCTGCCGCTGGCGACCCAGATAGCGTTTTTGCGCCGGCGTATGGTTGCGGTAAGGTAGGGTGCGCATTGCGCACCATGGAATTACGGCCAATCCAACCACATGGTGCGCAGTGCGCACCCTACCGCATTGTTCGAGTCCACCGTAGGGTGCGCACCGCGCACCATATAGGATTACGGACATTCCAAACGTAGGGTGCGCACTGCGCACCGTTGAACTCGGAAATAACTTAAAAAAACGGGGAAAAACCAAATGTACGACATCGCAACCACCGTCTCCCGGGTGGCCAACGAAACCTACAGCCACACCCGGCGCATCATGCCGGAGCAACCCTGGTGGGAACACCTGGAGAGCAGCTTCCACAAATTCCCCGACGACTTCGAACTGGACCTGCGCACCGAGCTCACCGTGGAAAGCACCGCCGCGGGGGATTACCTGCTGCGCACCGCCGGCGCCGGCCTGCTGGCTTCGCTGGCACTGCCCACCAGCCTTTCGCCGGGACAGCTGAAAAAAGACCTGGACAACGCTGACTTTTATCGCCGCAAGGCCAGCAGCGGTGACCCGACCAAATTCTTCAAACGCCCGGACTCATCCAGGGTGGTGATGGAATCCTCACCGGCGGGCTTCTTTCGCTTCAAACCCGACGACGGCAGTTGCGAACTGCTGAACTTCGAGAGCCCCTTCAAAACCGTGAATCCCGCCCTGCGGGAGCAGTACCCCAAGCGCAAACGCAATATGCGCGCCTATGCCCAGTACTGGTCTCACGACGACGGTCCCCGCCCCACCATCTGCGTCATCCACGGTTTCATGGCGGACCCCTACTGGCTCAACCGCCGGTTCTTCTCCCTGCCCTGGTTCTACAAGCAGGGTTACGACATATTGCTCTACACCCTGCCCCACCACGGCCGCCGTCAGAACAGGCTTTCACCTTTCAGCGGCCATGGCCTGTTCTCCGGGGGCATTTCCCACATCAATGAATCCATGGCTCACGCGGTACATGATTTCCGTATTTTCGTGGACTACCTGGAATCCCGGGGGGTCAATAACATCGGCGTGACCGGGATCAGCCTGGGGGGTTACACCTCATCGCTGCTGGCGACAGCGGAAGATCGTCTGAAATTCGCTATCCCCAATGTGCCGGTGGTCAGCCTGCTGGACCTGGTACTGGAGTGGTTTCCCCTCAACCTGCCGCTGAAGGCGTTGCTCAAGGGTAGCAATACCAGTATTCGGGAGGCTCGCCACATGCTGGCGGTACACTCACCCCTCACCTACCAGCCACTGCTGCCGAAAGACCGCCTGATGGTCATCGCCGGCGCCGGGGACCGGCTGGCGCCGCCCAAACATGCCCGCCTGTTATGGGATCACTGGGACCGTTGCCGCATTCACTGGTTCCCGGGCAACCACCTGCTGCACCTCGACCAGGGCAAGTACCTGAAAGAAATGGCGGCGTTCATGCAGGAGATCGGCTTCGACCGGGCCTGAGCCGCGCAGGGATCTTCAGTCCAGCATCTTGATAACGCTGCGCGAGGCGGAGATAACGCCCTGGTCAAAGTAGGCCTCGTGGTACTCCTCGATCTTGTCCAGGTCGTAAAGGTAGTTGACCATGATGCCGCCGGACTGCTCGCGCCCCTTGGTCGACAGGTCCGCGCCGCCGTGTATGCGATGCAGCCGCGCCCCGTTACCGAGGTGAAAGCGGGCCACCGGGTCCATTGGCAACTCACCTGATTTGACCTTGAGCAGGTAGTGCGCGCAGAGGCGCAACAGGGTTTCGTAGACATCCGTCTCCACCACCTTGCCCACCGGCTGCTTCACTTTCTCCAGCTGCTCCTCGGGCACCAGTTCGTCCAGGTCTGTGCTCAGCAGCCACTTGCGAAAGCCGGGCACTGGCGACAGGGTGACGAAGGTCTTCAGCGAGGGCAGCTCGTTTTTCAGCTCGCCCACTACGTTCTTGATCAGGAAGTTACCAAAGGAGATACCCGCCAGCCCCGGGTGGCAATTGCTGATCGAGTAAAACACCACGGTGTTGGCATTGCCGGCATTACCGGTAACACGCTCCTGCTGCAGCAGGGGCGCCAGCGCACCGGGCAGCTCGTCGGTGAGGGCAATTTCCACGAACACCAGGGGATCGTCCCGTAGAGCCGGGTGGAAGAAGGCAAAGCAGCGCCGGTCCTCCCGCAGGCGGTTGCGCAGGTCGTCCCAGCCATTGATCTCGTGGACTGCCTCGTAGTCGATGATTCTCTCCAGCACCATGGCCGGTGAGGACCAGTCCACTCGACGCAGTTCCAGGAAGCCCTTGTTGAACCAGGAAATAAACAGGTGCTTGAGATCGGAATCCAGCCCCCGGTACTGTGGGTTGGACCGCAGCAGGGGCAGCAGGTGCCCGCGCATGGTGACCAGAGTGGCAGTGCCGTCTGGTGCGGTATTGATGCGCCGAAAAAGTTTCTGGCGGGGTGCTTCCACGGCCCGGGCGATCGCCGCGAGATTTTCCTGGCTGGTCTCCTCACGGTAATGCTCGGCTGCCCGCTGCACCGCATCGGGGTCGACCTCGAATTCGCTGGCCAGGCTGTCGAACAGGGTGGTGCGCTCGCTCTCCGGCAGTTCCCGGTAACAGCGGGTGATCTCGCTGGCCAGCGCCAGTCCGGAGGCCTCCCCCCGGTGGTCCAGTAACTCCCGGCACAGCTCGACCAGCGCAGCCGCAGGCCCGGCCTTGCTGGAGGGCGACAGGCCCCTGCGGGCGAGAATTTCCCGTCCCGCTTCCAACACGGAACTCAGGGTCCTGCCCAGGGAGTTGATGGTGCCGGAGGCGGCTTCAGTACTGACCGCTCCAGCGGGTGATTCTTCGCTCATAAAACACGCGCTCTTAAGGATGCCCGGGCTGCAAATCCGGGCGGGAATTTTCGAGTATAACAGAGATCCCAGGGGCGGCCGCGCCGTACACCTGGCCCTGGGGCCACAGTAATTATGGACGGGCGTGCAAATTGCGCCCAGATCGGAACAGGGAATTTGCTTAAAAATCAAGCTTTATCCCCAAATGCATTAGGGATAAGATCATTGCTCGTTTAGCAAAGACAGCAACGGGCGTTCCCGGTCAGAATGGAGCCCCGAACCGGAACAGGTAATCGGCCCTCTCCATGCAAAGCTGGCAAACAGATCTTCTCAACCTGCAGCTGAGTCTCAGCGTCAAGCCGGTGTTCAAGTATGTCGGCTCTATTGATCGCATCCGCCAGATGGTCGATTTCAGCGACGGCCTGCTGGGTAAAATCGCCATCCCCCGGGGCACCGAACGCAAGGCGGTAAAACTGCCCGGCGCCAAATTCGAGGCCGAGTGGGTGACTGCCGACGGCACCGACCCGGAGCGGGTACTGCTGTACCTGCCCGGCGGCGCCTATATCATCCGCATGCCGAATATCCACACCGCCATGGTCAGCAAGTTGTGTCGTAACGCCAATGCCCGGGCGTTGATGGTGTATTACCGACTGGCACCTGAAGATCCCTTTCCCGCCTGCCTGGAGGATTCGCTGCTGGCCTACCAGTGGTTGCTGGACCGCGGTATAGAACCTGAAAAAATTGCCATCGCCGGAGACTCCGCGGGTGGCGGCCTGACCCTGTCCACGCTGCTGGGCATCAAGGAGCGCGGGCTGCCGATGCCGGGCTGTGCCTACATGCTGTCGCCCCTGCTGGACGTCAGCGACCAGGCGCCCTCCCGCTGGAAAAATGCCATTAGCGATACGGCACTGCCCGCACCGAAGAAGCGTGCCATCAACCCGCGCCCGCTGTACCTGGGCGAAAACGAGATGGACGACCCCATGGTGTCTCCTATCAATGGCGATTTCACCGACCTGCCCCCCCTGTATATCCAGGTCAGCGACAGTGAAATGCTGCTGGACGACAGCCTGCGCCTGGCCCGGCGTGGTCACACTTACGGGGTGGAGGTCACAGTGGACATCTGGCACAAGGTGCCGCACGTTTGGCAGATATTCGGGTTTCTGCCTGAGTCCCAGGAGGCCCTGGAGAAATCCGCCCGTTTCCTGCGAGACAACACCCGCTAGGTAAAACCGGCAGATTGCCAAGGAACGACAATCATGTACCAGGTCGACAGTGAAGATGCCAATTTCCTATTCCTGGAGAAGGTGGAGAGCCCAACCCACATCAGCCTGATATACCTCTACGACCAGTCTTCCCTGGGCGAGGAAACCGTCCGTTTTACCCACATCCGAGAACACCTGCGCAACCGGATCAATTCCGCCCCGGTGTTCTGCCAGAAAGTCCAGCGCACCCCCGCGGATATCGATTACCCCTACTGGGTGGACGACGAGAAATTCGACCTGGACTTTCACGTGCGCCACCTGGCCCTGCCCAAGCCGGGGGACTGGCGCCAGTTCTGCATACAGGTTTCGCGCCTGCACTCACGTCCCCTGGATATGAGCCGCCCCCTGTGGGAGCTCTACGTCATCGAGGGCCTGGACAAGGTGGAGGGATTCCCACCGGACAGTTTCGCCATCTATTTCAAAGTGCATCACTGTGCGATGGACGAATTCACCGCCCAGGAACTCCTGCAGTCGCTACACGCGAACACGCCCAATACCCGGCAGCATGAGGCCTCAGACCAGCATATTGCCCACCTGCCGTCGATCGCACCGCCACCCGCGGAGATGGTGATACGCGGACTGCTGAACAACTCGGTGCGCACCCTGCGACTGCTGCTGCAGTCTGCCAGCAACTTCCGCACCCTGTCGAAAATCGCCACCCGCCTGTCGATCCGAATGGCGCGGGACGCTGTGGAAGGGGATCCGTCCGGCAGGCCCGCGAGCCGTTTCGCCGCCCCCCTGAGCTCCGCGCGCGTCTTCGAGGGCGGGTTCTACCGGAGAAAGCTGCTGGAGGACTACCGCCAACTGGTTCCAGGCGCCAGCATCACCCACGCGGCACTGGCCATCAGTGGCGAGGCGATGCGCCTGTACCTGGACAAGCACGGCGAAATGGGAGATACCCCGCTGACTGCCCTGCTGGAAGTCAACGTGCGCAACGCCGGCGCACACGCCCTGGTAGGCAACCGCATCGCCATCAACCAGGTTGAACTGCACCCGTCTATCATTTACCCGGAGGGGAGGCTGCAGGCGATTTACAGCGCCAATCGCGAGCTTCACTCGGTGGAGAACGAAGAGCTGACCAGCTTCAGGCTGCGCTCGCTGTACGAAAACCTTCCCGCCCCACTGCTGGCCTGGCTGGGCCGCAATGCCAACCGGCAGAACAGCCTCAACCACCGCATCCTGGAAGGCGGCAACCTGGGCCTGGCGGAACTACAGGGAGGCGATAACCCGCTGTACCTGTTGGGAGCGGAATTGCGTGGCTTCACCAGCATCTCCCCCCTGTACAGCGGTTGTGGCCTGATGTTCTGCGTCAGCACCTACGCGGACAGCTTCGGCCTGGCATTCACCTCTGACCGGGACATGATGCCCGACCCGGAGTTGATGCGTGCCTGCCTCGACCAGGCGGTGGAACAGGTGGAGAGCTACCTGGCAAGCAAGAAAAAGCGCGTTGCCTGAACCCCTTTATCGCCCACGCGCCTTGATATAAGCCTCCCGCGACGCGGCGCACTCCGGGTCCAGCAAACCTGTGATCAAGCCGTCGGCATCCGACCAACTGCGCTGGGTGCCCACCATCTGTGAGGTTACAGCAGCCACATGGGCCTTGGTGGCCGCCACCGGCAGCTGCGGCTTGGCGGCTACCTGTGACGCCAGGGTCTCCACCTCCGCATCCAGTTCGTCCTCGGCCACCACACGGTTGAGAAACCCGCAGGTCTTTGCCTCCGCCGCGTCGAATTCCCGACAGGTGATCACCAGTTCCCGGGTCAACGCTGGCCCGATTTCCCTCACCAGGCGCGGAATACCCCCCCAGGCCAGGGGAATACCCAGGTCGATTTCAGGAATGGAAAAACGCGCGCTGCTGGCAGCGATCCGCAGGTCGCAGGCAGCGGCCAGAACCAGCCCCCCTCCCACGCACCAGCCGTGCAGACGGGCGATGCTCACCGCCCGCATGCCTTCCAGCGCGTCCGCCATGATACGGCCCGCATCGGCCGCCTCCCGCACCCCGGCATCCTCCAGGGCGGGAAAGCCGTCCAGGTCGGCCCCGGCGGAAAACGCCCGCCCGCGGCCGCCGACCACCACCACGCGGACCTCCTGCCGCTGATCAAACCAGCGGGCAGCCTCGGCGAGCTCCTGCAACACGGTGGTGGACAGGGCGTTGAGACACTCCGGGCGGTTGAGCCACAGGCTGCCGATGGCGCCCTCTGCATTCACTTCCAGTGTGGTAAACACGGCAATACTCCTCTTATTTCGAAAAAAACCTTGCAACGGATTCGCTGAATACCGGCAGGTCACAGAGCTCTCCCTGGGCCAGCCGTTCCCGCTCCAGCACGGCAGGAAAAGGTTGCTGCGTGGCAGCATCCACCAGGGTGCGGGTGGCGACCACGGTTTCCGACGGCACCTGCCCCAGTCGCAGCGCAATCTCCTTTGCCCGTGGCAATAAATCAGTGGGTTCCAGGCACTCCCATACCAGGCCCCATTCCTGCAGTTGCGCTGCCTTCAGCGTGTCACCCAGCAGGCAGGCGCCCAGCGCCCGGGCGCGACCGGCAATACGCGGTAGCAGCCAATTGGCGCCGAGGTCGGCTACGATACCCAGTTGCTGTACCTGCACGAATTTCAGGCCGGCGTCCTGGGAGGCCAGCACGATATCACCGCACAGGGCCAGGGCGGCCCCGCCTCCGGCGGCAATACCATTGACCGCACAGACCACGGGCCGCGGAAAGTGGTAAAGATGCTCCATCATCGGGTTGAAGTGAGACTGCATCAGCGAGGCGACCATCTCACCGATGCTTTCTCCGGAGGCGCCCCCCTGCCCTATGCTACCCAGGTCCGCCCCGGCACAGAAGCCGCGTCCACTGCCGGTGAGCACCAGGGCCCTGACGCGCTCATCCGCTGCCAGCTCCCCCAGGACAGCAGAGACCTCCTCGATCAGGGCTGCGTTCAGCACATTCAGGACGTCGGGACGATTCAGGGTCAGTAACGCAGTACCCTGGTCGTCAACATCGAGTTGAATATTTTCCACATTGTTCTCCGATCATTCCCTGAAGCCATGATCTCCCAAAAATCGCGCGGGCAGAAGTCCTGACCAGATTTCTATTGTCGCTCCCGTATCATCAGCGTAAGGAATGCCCTATGCTGTAGCGCTTCTAATCCGTGGAGAAACCAGTAATGAGATCCTTGCGCCCCTTCATCCTCGCCCTGTTGTGCGCGGTGCCGCTGACTGCCTGTGTACAGTACCAGGCCAAACGTGGGGTAGAGGTCAAGTGGCAGACCGCCATCACCGAACAACTTGCAGTGGGGAAATCCACCCGCGCAGACGTGATGGAGCTGCTGGGGCCACCCTCCCAGGTGATCTCCCTCGATAATGAGACAGCGCTTTACTACCTGTTTGAACGCACCGCAGGGGAAGGTTATATCCTGATACTGTACAACCGTTTCAGCATCGACGCCCGCTACGACCGGGCAGTCTTCTTCTTTGACGAGAACGATATCCTGCGTGATTACTCCACGCACATCCATAAGGATGAAGACGATTAAAACCGCCGCAGTCCTGCTCGCGGCGCTGCTGTTAAGCGGCTGCTACACCCAGTGGCGCTACGACCTGGGAGATCACCTCACCCGCCCCAATATCGACCAATTGGAAAAGGGCATGCCATTGTCGGAGGTTATGGACATTTTCGGCCCGCCCCAACGCATGTCCGCCAGTGTCAGTGGCTATATCATGGCCTGGGAACACTGGCAGGTGGATGAAGACAGCCTTGGATTCCGCCTGGGTGCCCTGGGGGCAGACCTGCTGTCACTGGACTGGGGCAAATCGCGCATTCGCGGGGAATTCCTGCTGGTCACCTTCGATCGCGACCACCGCCTCAGCGGTACCACGGTTTCAGAGTGGGACAGCGATGCCGGCGGTGGCCAGGGTATCCAGCCCATCGCCAGTGTGCTGTCCACGGTAGACGTGGACGACCTGGTAGCCCGCCTGCCCCAGCACGACTGGGGCGCCACTTACCTGATGGAATTACCCCAGGCGCTGAATACGCCCTCCAGCCCGACCAGTGGCCAGGCGGGGGTCGAGCAGCGCGGTACACCGCCAACGATCGGACAGAAAAGCCTGGAGCAGCGCTGACACCAGCGATTGACATTTCTCCCCCCCTGACCTAAGGTTCGCCCCGTCTCAGGTGCCTGCCGCGTTCCGCGAAACACCGCGCAGGTTAAATGGGAAGTGTGGTGAGGCCCTGGCCGATTCCACCGCTGCCCCCGCAACGGTAAGCAGTTTCCACTGCAAGCCCGACACCTGCCTGAAACACGCATCGATGAAGCGGAGGGCTTCATGAGAGCATGCATCGCGCCTGTCGCGTCCTGCTGATTCCCTCCCTCATTGGCCATTTAGTGCACATGAGGACAAGCTATGAAAAAAATCGTAAGTGTATCTGCACTGGCCCTGGCCGGCGTGCAGATCCTTCCGGTCCTGGCCGAAAACAATCGTTTGGAAGAGATCATCGTAACCTCCTCGCGGGTGGAAATGCCGCTGCGCCAGGTAGGTACTTCAGTTTCCGTAGTCACTGAGCAGGAGATCCTGGAGCGGGGCTTTCTCAACCTGGCAGACGTGCTGCGCTACGAACCTTCCGTTTCGGTGACCAATACCGGAGGCGCCGGCAGCGCCACGTCGCTGCGTATTCGCGGCGAGAACGGTTTTCGCACCAAGCTGCTTATCGACGGCATCGACGTGACCGATACGTCCAGTCCCCAGGGCGCACCGCATTTCGAGCAGCTGAGCAGCCGAGGCATCGAGCGAATCGAGCTGTTGCGCGGCCCCCAGGGACTGATGTACGGCGCCGATGCCGGCGGCGTGGTGGCAGTCACCACCCGACGGGGTGAACCGGGTTTTACCGGCGGCGTCACCGCCGAATACGGCCGCTACAGCACGCAGCAGTTTGCCGGGCACGCCAGTGGCGGCAGCGAGCTCCTGGATTACTCGATCTCAGGCTCTACTTTCGAGACCGACGGGTTCAACGCGAAAACAACGGACACGGCGTTGCGCGATGACGATGGCTACGAGAACACCACTTTTCACGGCCGCGGCGGCTGGAACATCAACGACAAGTTGCGGGCAGAACTGGTCGGCCATTACATCGACGGCGACAACGATTACGATGACTGTTACACCGGCGACACCTTCGAGCCCACCGACCGCTGCAGTGACGACTTCGAGCAGAATGCCTGGCGCGCGGCACTCTCTCACCAGGGGGAGCAGTTCTCGAACCAGCTGGCCTACAGCAATAACGATATCGATCGCAGCCTGTCCGCCAACGGCAGGCGCGACTACCGCTTTGAAAGTGAGCTGGAAAAAGCGGAGTACCTGGGCAACTGGCGCCAGTCCGACGCCCTGTCGCTGGTGTACGGCCTGGAGTGGAAAAATGAATCCATGGACGACGGCGGCTTCGATACTGATCGCGACCAACAGGGTTACTACCTGGAATACCAGGGCAGCTTCCGAGACAGTCTCTATCTCACCCTCGGCACCCGTTACGATGACAATGACGACTTCGGCTCGGAAACCACCTATCGTGCCAGCGCCGCCTACCTGCTCGGCTTCGGCGAAGGTGAGCTGAAATTCAAGGGCACCTGGGGTACTGGTTTCCGCGCCCCCAGCCTGTATGAAATCGCCTACAACGACAGTTTTTTTGCCTTTCCGCCTGCCTCCGGCACGATACTGGATGCCGAAACCAGCGAGGGTTACGACCTGGGTATCGGCTACTACGCCAACAGCGGCTGGTTTGCGGAGATCACCTGGTTCGACCAGAGTGTCGACGACGAAATTTTCTTCGACAACCTGAACTTCTCCGGTTATTTACAGGGTAATGGTGAATCCACCTCCGAGGGTATTGAGATCATTGGTGAGGTGCTGTTGCCCTTCTCCCTCAGCCTGAATGGCAACTACACCTACACAGATACCGAAGATGCCGAGGGCGAAGCACGCCTGCGGGTCCCCGAGCATATGGCCAACCTCGGTGTCAGCTTCCGCCCCTGGGATGACAGGCTGACATTGAAACTCAACCTGCGCGTCTCCCATGACGTGGCTGATGAGTTCAATGGCGAGATCGACGACTACGAGGTGCTCGATCTCAGTGCCAGCTATCGTATACTGGATGAACTGGAAATCTACGGCCGGGTGGAAAACCTGACCGACGAGGATTACGTGGAAGTACCTACCTATAACACTTCCGGCGCCGCGGGCTACGCAGGTGTCAGGTACTCTTTCTAGGAAACATCGATGAGCGACCCCGGCCAGGACGAGAAAAAAGCCGCGAAACACAAGGCGGCCATGCAGAAGCAGAAGACGAGCGTGGACGCCCAGATCGAGGCGGCGGACATCGAACGCGGCGTCGCCGTGTTCATCACCGGCAATGGCAAGGGCAAATCCAGTTCCGCTTTCGGCATGGTAATGCGCGCACTGGGCTACGGCATGAAAATCGGCGTGGTGCAGTTCATCAAGGGCCAGCAGCTTTCCGGCGAGGAAATCTACCTGCGTGACCACTGCCCCCAGGTGGAGTTTCACCAGATGGGCACCGGCTTCACCTGGGATACACAGGATCGCGAGGCGGATATTGCCGCGGCGAAAAAGACCTGGGCCCTGGCAAAACCCATGCTGCAGGATGACAGCTTCGACCTGGTGGTGCTGGACGAGCTGACCTACATGATCGCCTATGACTACCTGCCCGAGTCAGAGATTATCGAAGTGATCGGTGCCCGCCCGCGGGAACAGAGCGTGGTAGTCACCGGGCGCGGCGGCGGCAAGGCCCTCCAGGACGTCATGGACACGGTGTCGGAAGTGAAAGAAATCAAGCACGCCTACAATGCGGGCATCAGGGCGCGCCGGGGTGTCGACTATTAGCGCGGCGGTTCTTCCCGCACCCCGCACACTTCGCGCCCGCAGGGTGATTCTGGCACTGGCCGCGCTGCTGCCCCTGTGCCTGCTGCTCTCGCTGGGCAGTGGTGCGGTAAACCTGGGCGTTGCAGAGTCCTTATCCGCGCTGTACCAGGCCATCGCCGGCGAAAAATCCAGCCAGGCCGCCGTGATCATCGGCCAGATCCGCCTCCCCCGGGCCCTGCTCGCCGCCCTGGTAGGTGGAGTGCTGGCCGTCACCGGCGCCGCCACCCAGGGCCTGTTTCGCAACCCGCTGGCTGATCCCTCTCTGATAGGCGTCACCGCGGGTGCCTCACTGGGCGCCAGCCTGGCCATCGTCAGCGCCGGCACCTTTACGGCCGGCTTGCTCGGCTTCAGCGTGGTTTCCCTGGGAGCGTTCGTCGGCGGGCTGTTGACGGTGGCCCTGGTCTATCGACTGGCGCAATCAGGCAGCGGCACCTCGGTGGCCACCATGCTGCTGGCGGGCATCGCCGTCACCGCCCTGGCGGGCAGTGTCGGCAGCCTGCTGGAATACCAAGCCAGTAACGAAATGCTGCGACGCATCAGCCTGTGGCGCATGGGCGGACTGGATGGCGCCAATTACCAGCGCCTGCTGGTAGCCGCGTTGGTCTGCACGCCGGTCTTGGCCGCCCTGCCCCGCTTCGCGATTCCACTCAACGCCATGCTGCTGGGTGAATCCGAAGCCAGGCACCTGGGTATCGACGTGGATCGCGTCAAGTGGAGCCTGATTGTGTGGGTCGCGGTGGGCGTCGGCACCTGCGTTGCACTGGCGGGCACCATCGCCTTCGTCGGTCTGGTGGTACCCCATATCGTGCGCCTGATGATCGGCCCGGATCACCGGCCCTTGTTACCCGCCTGTGTCCTCGCCGGTGCCTGCCTGTTATTGCTCGCGGACACCCTGGCCCGCACCCTGATGGCGCCCGCTGAACTCCCGGTGGGGGTGGTGACAGCCCTGGTCGGTGTGCCCTTCTTTGTGTCCCTGCTGCGCCGGCGGCACCAGTACGGGATGCAGTGAACATGTCGCTTTTGTCCCTGGATTCTGTCTGCGTCTCGCCCTGGGGCTCCGAACTGCTGGCCAATATCTCCTTCGAACTGCGGGCCGGAGAGGTACTGGGCCTGCTGGGACCGAACGGCGCCGGCAAAACCACACTGCTCAACCTGCTGTGCGGGGCGATCTCCCCGAGTGCCGGCAGTTTGCAGCTGGGCGGCCGGCCCATGGCTGAATGGCGCATCCGGGAACGGGCCCGCGCCCAGGCGGTCCTGCCCCAGCAGTCCTCGCTCAACTTCCCCTACACCGTGGAAGAGGTGATCCTGCTGGGACGCACACCCCACGCCTCCGGTGCCAGTTGCGACCGGGAGATCCTGGGAGCCACCCTGGAGGCCACCGACACCGTCGAACTGCGCCATCGGCTGTATACCCAGCTCTCCGGCGGAGAGAAACAACGGGTGCAGCTAGCCAGGGTATTCGCCCAGCTGTGGCGGCCGCAGGACAGTGACGTCCGTCTGCTGCTGCTGGATGAACCCACCTCCGCCCTGGATCTGTCCCACCAGCAGCTGGTCATGAACGCGGTGGGGACACTGGCCGAACAGGGGTGCGCGGTGGTGATGGTACTGCACGATTTAAATCTTGCCGCCCGCTACACCGACCTTTGCCTGGTGCTGGACCGGGGCGGGCAACATGGCCCCGGCACACCCGGGGACGTGTTTACCCCGGAGATGTTCCGCGAGGTCTTCGACGTGGAGGTGAAGATTGGCAGGCACCCGGATGCGGATTTTCCACTGGTGATCCAGTGATGAGGCATTGCAGATACGTGGTCGCCGCGTTGCTCACTGTGGTGGCCCAAACCGGCCTGGGTGACATCGTGGTCAGGGACTTCGCCGGACGTGACGTGCGCCTGGCCGCACCCGCCCAGCGCATCGTCGCCCTGGCACCGCATATTACGGAAAACGTGTTCAGCGCCGGTGCCGGTGACAGGCTGGTGGGGGCCGTGGCTTACAGCGATTATCCGGAGCAGGCGAAGGCGGTGCCCCGGGTCGGGAACTTCCAGTCCTGGAGCCTGGAGTCCCTGGTGGCCCTGCAACCCGACCTGGTACTGTTGTGGAGTTCCGGCAATGGCATCGACACCCTGCCGGTCTTCGACCGCCTGGGCATTCCCGTATTCGTCAGCGAACCACGCAAGCTCTCGGACGTCGCCGACACCATTCGCAAGATCGGCAAGCTGGCGGGCACCCGCGCGGTGGCCGAAGCGGAGGCCCGACGCATCGAACATACACTGGCGACGTTGGGAGATGAGTACCGGCGCGAGCAGCCGGTGTCGGTGTTCTACCAGATATGGAACGAACCCCTGCAGACAGTGAACGGCGAGCACCTGATCAGCCAGTTGATGGCTCTGTGCGGCGGTTATAACGTGTTTGCAGACGCGCCGTCCCTGGCGCCAAAAATCAACATCGAATCGGTGTTGGCCAGGGACCCGGACGCGATCGTGGCCAGTGGCATGGACACCGCGCGTCCCGAGTGGCTGGACGACTGGCGTGGCTACCCGTCACTGATCGCGGTGCGCAGCGGTGCCCTGTTCTTCATCCCGCCGGACCATGTACAGCGGCCCACGGCCCGTGTCCTGCTGGGTGCCCGGGAACTGTGCCGGCAGCTGGCCACGGTCAAATAGTTGTCAGTCCGCCATGGCCTCCCGCGCCAGGACCTCGATCTCGTCCCACCTGCCCGCGGCCACCAGCGCCTCGGTCACCATCCAGGAACCGCCGCAGCAGACCACGTTATCCAGTGCCAGGTAATCCCTGAAATTGGCCGGGTTCAGGCCGCCGGTGGGACAGAAACGGACCTGCGGGAAGGGCCCGCCCAGGGACTTGAGCATGGCCCTGCCACCCAGGGCCTCTGCGGGAAACAGCTTGAACATGTCGAAGCCGTGGGCCAGGCCCTGCATCAGTTCCGAGGCGCTGGCGATCCCTGGAATGAAGGGCAGCCTGGATGCCGCCGCCGCTGCCAGTAGTTCGGGCGTGGCACCCGGACTGAGCGCGAGCTTAACCCCCGCCTCCTGCACAGCCTCGAGATCCTGTGGAGTTATGACCGTGCCCGCCGCCACCAGGATCTCAGGCACCCGCTCCTGCACCGCACGGATGCTGTCCATGGCTGCGGCGCTTCGCAGGGTGATCTCGATGGCCTTCATGCCCCCGCGTTGCAGCGCCCCGGCCAGCTCGACCGTGGAGTTTTCATCCAGGGGGGTTACCACCGGCAGTACCCGGCATTCTTTCAGTAGAGAGAGGTCCATGTGTGCTCCGTTTCTGCCTGAAGGATCAAGCTTACAACGGTTCGATAACAAATGGTGAGTTGATCTAACCCAGTTCGAGGGGCAGGCGCGTGATGATGCGTTCCGCCATCCAGCTGCCGTCCACTTCCAGCTCTTCCTCCACCACCCGTGCACCCTCCGGCAGGTGCCTGGTAAACCCCTCTACGATGTTACCGAGAAAGGCCATGGTCAGCCTGCGGCCGATACAGGTATAGAAAGAGCCACCGAAGATGATGTTATTCTCACCGGTGAAACGGCGACTGAAATCCAGCGCAAGTGGATCGCGCCAGCGGACCGGGTCCATATTGATGCCCGGGAAATACAGGCACACCACCTCACCCTTGCCGATGGTGAAACCGTCCAACTCCATGGGTTCCTCGAACTGCCGGGTCAGGGCCTTCACGTGATTGTCCCGGCGCAGCAATTCCATGATGACATGTTCATTCCCGGCCAGGTGAGGCCGGACCAGGTCGGGCTGTTCGCGCAGGGTTGCCAGTGATCCCGGGTCCCGCAGCAGCGAGCGCAGGATAAAGGCCGAGGAGATACCGACGGTATTGCTGATGGAGGTGAGAAACATGCCGCCGATATTGGCGATGAGCTGTTCATCGCTCATGCCGATGCTGCGCCCGGCCTCGATCAGTGGATTAAGTGGCGACTCGGGGTGGATGGCCCCGAACTGGTCCTCCATGTAGCGGCGAATCCTGGCGAGACCGGCATCGCAGTCGGCGATCAGTGCCTCGTCGTAGAAGTTTTCCAGGGATTTGAGGAAGGCACATCCCGCGCCGTGCAATTCCTCCAGTTCGTCCTCGCTGTAGGGCAATTTGCAGGTTTCCAGGAACACGCGCATGGGCAGCCTGGAAATTTCATCGATGTAATTATCCAGCCTGCCACCGGCTGAGAGCCTGGCAAACACCGGTTCAACCTCGGCGAAGGAAGCCTGGCTGGCGACGTCCGCCACGAAGCGACCGATCGCCGCCTTGAACTTCAGGTCGGGCTCACCGTGGGTATAGCTGTGGTGAAAGTGCCAGGCGCGATTGGGATAGCGCTGTGCGTAGTCCGCCTCCAGCCTGGCCAGCTGCTCGTTGTTGCCCATGGCACGCACACAGTGTTTGTTGAATATCACGGCCCGCCCCTGGTCGAAGCGGAACAGGAAGTTCATGCCGTCGCTGTGAAATCCCAGCACGTCCTTGCGGTCGTAGAGGTCCTGGAGATACGCGTAGGGATTGAGGGTAAAGTCGGCGTCAAACACCGACACCCCCAGGTCGACGAATTCACTCATCCCTCGACGACGTCGAAGGCGATGGGCATGGACTTGATCCCGTGGATGAAGTTGGAGCGCAGCCAGTTGATCTCCCCGTCCAGTCGCGGGTGGCGTACGCGCTTGAGCATCTCCTCGAAAATCACCTTCAGCTCCAGCCGCGCCAGGTGTGAACCCAGGCAGAAGTGCTCACCGATACCGAAGGCCCGGTGCTGGTTTTTCACGTCCTCGCGCTGGGCGCGGGTGATGTCGAAGGCATCTGCGTCCTCGAACACGTCTTCATCGGCGCTGGCGGCGGCGTAGTACATCTGGATCTTGTCGCCTTTCTTTATCTGCTGCCCGCCCAGCTCCAGGTCCGCCATGGCGGTGCGGCGGAAGGCGATCACCGCCGGGTTGAAGCGCAGGAACTCCTCGATCGCGCCCTCCAGCAGGTCCGGGTTGTCCACCAGCATCTGGTATTGGTCCGGGTGATCCATCAGCAGGCGCATGCCGTGGCTGGTCACGGTGCGGGTGGTCTCGTTGCCGGCAACGATCAGCAGCAGGAAGAAGTGGCAGAATTCCTCGTCGGTGAGGGGCTCGTCCTCCACGGTGCCGTTGAGCAGCACGTTGACGATATCGTCCTGGGGGTTGGCACGGTGCTGCTCTGCCAGTTCCTGGGCCATGAAAAACATTTCCATCATGGCCAGCGTGCCGTCCTCCTCGGTGGTGGTCAGCTCCGGGTCGTCCATGCCCAGCATGATATTGGTCAGCTCAAACAGCCGCTTGCGCTTCTCGATGGGTACGCCCATCAGCTCGCAGATGGCAATCAGCGGCAGTTCACTGGCCATGTCCTCCACGAATTCACAGCGTCCCCCCTCGACGGCTTTCGACACGATGTCCCTGGCGATCTCCTGAAAGCGCGCCTCGTAACTGTCCACTTTTTTCGGCACGAATGCGTTGCGCACCAGGCGACGATATTTCAGGTGATCCGGCGGGTCCATGTTGATCATCTGCATCCGCATCAGGGCGAGGCGTTCCGGGTCGGACTCGTGCAACAGGCAACTCTTTTCGGAGGAGGAAAACAGATCGGGGTTCTTGGACACGAAGTCCAGGTCCTTCTGTTTGGTCACCGCCCAGAAGCCCACGCCCTGGGCAGGGTCCTCGTGCCAGTAGACTGGCTGTTCGTTGCGCAGGTAGCGGAATACCTCCCGGGGAACATCCCCGCGGTAGGTCTCTGGTGCGGTCAGGTCGATATGGGGGCAGCCGGACATGGGTTTACCTCGATGATTGCCAGATCAGGAAGATCGTAGACTACACCCTATTAGTTTATAGTTTCAAGATTATTCGGTAGGTTTATCGCCCGGGTGTCCCGGGGAATCAGCTGTCGTCGTAGCTGATGGTCATGTGCTCCTGGCCGCCCATGAGTTCCATGAATCCGGCCTTGGTGACGTGGATCAGGTTCTCGTGGTCGCCGCTTTCTATGTACAGGTCCTCACGATCCGCCAGGGCATTGTCCCAGATCACGTGCAGGCCATAGGCCTGTCCCAGCGCCGGGATCGCCCCGATCTCACAGTCATCGAAAAACTCACCCAACCGGTGCTCGCTGACCAGTCGAAAGTTGCCATTGCGGTTCTTGTTCAGCCAGGGGATGCTGATACGGTGGTTGGACGGGATCACGCACAGCAGGTAATTCTCGCCATCGTGGGTCAATACCCCCTTTGCCACCTGGTCAGCCGGCACCTGCGCCAGCCGCGCGCTCTCCAAGCTGCAGCGGGAATGCGGGTGGTTGAGAACATCGTAATAGACCCCTTTACGGTCCAGGTGGTGCTGCACACTGGTTGAGACAGTCATATACACCTCCGACAATTCAATCAAATATAACCAAACTGAAATATAGG
>JAACFI010000017.1 GCA_009937575.1 Haliea sp. | reverse complement strand
TGAAAGCGGTTGAGGTCTACGCCATTGGGAATGTATTCAATACGTGTGCGTACGCCGATATCCAGGAGGAATTCCTTGATCGCACTGCTGTTGGTTACCAGCGCATCGAACTCATTGTAGACATTCCGGTATCCGCGATGCCGGAACAGCCTTTTTACAGGTTTCTGTGGCCATTTGGGATACTGTGAGACGGAATAAAGTATAGCGGCGCCATTGCTCTTCAATTGTCGCAGCCAGGGCGTTGCATTGGGGCGCATATTGGTAAGAAGCTGTACCACCAGTCGACTGTCGCGTGGCTCCTGGCACATCTCGGCCAGTGCGTTGTAATAGATTTTGGAGCGCGTGTAGTTCTTGTTATCCGGTAAACGAATACGGTGTAGCGGCACGCCGTCCAGCGACGAGGTTGGCAACCAGCTGCCTGGGTTTGCCTCGTACCAATTTTCCATCAGGTCCGATTCACTGCGTTCATCAATCTGCGGCGTGCCGGTCATGATACGTACGTCCATTCCGCGTTCAACAAAGCCCGGTATGTACTTGCGGTAACGGTTTTGTGCGCCGCCATAGGTGGGATAAAAGTGAGGCGAAGATAGCCACAACCTCGTACGACTGTGATCGGGTTTTGAAATGAAATCTCCTCCCGTAGATTGACGCGTAAAGAGTTACATCAGGCGACGTTTACTCCCGGAGGTGTCTGCAAATCAAGTGGCTTTTAGGCTACTCCGAGAATAGCAAGGCATCTTACTAGCTGATGATTTATTTGTATACGAAACCGCCGGCCTAATTGAATTGAGCGCGGGTACGCTAGGAATTGGCCCGCCACCAGGCCTGGAACATCAGGATGGACCACAACAATTCCGAGTGATTTGCCCAGCCGTACAGGTGTTGTTGCCAGGCCACGCGTACGGCGGTCGGATCGAACAGGCCTTGCTCCCTCAGAGTCTGCTCCGAGATCAGATCCTCCACCAGGTCTCTCAGCGGCCCCACCAGCCATTCCTTGATCGGTACGCTGAAGCCGCGCTTCGGGCGATCGATCAGTTCCCGCGGGATGTAGCGTACGAGCAGGTCCCGCAGGACCCGTTTGCCTGTCCCCCCATCGAACAGGTAGTCGCGGGGTAGTGACCACACCAGTTCCAGCACACGGTGATCCAACAGGGGTGCGCGCGCCTCCAGGCTGACCGCCATACTGGCGCGATCTACTTTCACCAGTATGTCATCCGGCAGGTAGCTGACGTAATCGTATTGCAGCATCGCAAACAGGGGGTCAGGTACGTCGGCCCAGTAAGATGGCTCCGACAGTGGGGTGCGGCGATCAGTTGCATCCAGCACGAATCGGTCTACGGGCAGGCAGCGATTAAAGTGATTGGCCAGCACCTGTTGCGGGTAATCGACGCTCCAGTTGCCTGCTCGCTGGCTTATCTTACCCAGTTTGCGTGTCCAGCGTGGCACTGTCTGGTCGCGCTGCGCGTAACGGGAAGCCCAGGACCAACTGCCCCTGCCGAGTCCGTTGGCACATGCGCCCAGGGTTTTTCTTGCGACCGACGGAATCCGCTGGACATTCTGCCAGTGTTTGAGGCAGTTTTTGTAGCGCCGGTAACCCGCCATTTGTTCGTCCCCGCCGTCGCCGGTCAGTACCACCTTCAGTTGTTCGCTGGCCAATTTACACACCAGGTAGGTGGGAATCTGCGAGGAATCAGCGAAAGGTTCATCGTAGAAATGCGGCAGGTCCTCGACCACGTCTAGCGCCTGTTGAGGCGTCACGTACATCTCGTGGTGGTCGGTTTTAAGATAGTCTGCCACCGCTCTGGCGTAGTGCGCCTCGTTGTATTTTTCCTCCCAGAAACCAATGCTGAAAGTTTTTACAGGACGATCGGAGATTTTCTGCATCAGGGCAACGATGGTGGAGGAGTCAATGCCACCGGACAGCAGTGCACCGAGTTCAACGTCCGCCACCATACGATCCGCTGTCGCCTGGTTGAGCACCTTGTCCAACTGGTCGACCGCCTGCGTATAGTCGCCTTTAAAAGGATTTTGCACGCCCTGTTCGGCCACCGCACGCGCACTCCAGAAAGCTTCTGGTTGTGACTCCCACGGTTTGCTGTTCCCCTGAATTTTCAGCAGGTGCCCCGGGGGTAATTTGCGGACCTTTTTGTAAATGGAATAGGGCTGGGAGACCCAGCCGTATTGCAGGTACTGGCCGAGTGCATCGTGGTCCAGCTCGCCGTCAAAATCCGGGTGCGCACGCAGTGCTTTCAACTCGGACCCGAACAGGAAACTGCTACCACACCAGCCGTAGTAAAGGGGCTTCTTGCCCACGCGATCCCGCCCCAGCCAAAGGGCCTGTTCCTCCCGGTCCCAGATTGCGAGAGCGAACATGCCTTCAAGTTTTGCGATAGCCGTCTCGGGGCCCCAGGCTTGTACAGCCGACAGGATCACCTCGGTATCGGAGTGCCCGCGGAAGGGGTAGGCACTCAACTCCGGGGCCTCTCTCAGGCGGCGGAAATTGTAGATTTCGCCATTGAATGACAGTACGTAGCGACGCGAGGCGGCCACCATGGGTTGTGCCCCTGCCTCGGAAAGCTCGATGATCGACAGTCTGCGATGGCCGAGGGCAACCCTGGTGGCCTCATCCGCCCAGACCCCGTCTGCGTCCGGTCCACGGTGAACCAGCGTATCGGTCATGACCTGGCAGCGGCGTTTCAATTCTTCGACGCCCGAGCCGCGGTACTGGATAAAACCTGTGATGCCACACATGCCGGATTGGCTCCCTATTTAGACTTTTGTACCTGTTCACAAAGTGAGTCGACCAGCGCCAGGTAATGAGTCACTGCCCGATCGACGGAAAAGTCCTCCGCCCTTCGCAACAGGGTGCCGCGGTCGGGTGGTGTGTCGAGAGTAGACTCCAGTGCGGCGGCAAGTCCGTCGCTATCTGCAATATTTACCAGCTTACCGAAGCGGCCGCTATCGAGAATCTCCTCGGATCCGCCCGGGCAATTTGTGCTGACTACGGGGCAACCGCAGGCCAGGGCCTGGATAAGAATTCCCGGTAGCCCTTCATATTCTGATGACAGGGCCGTGACCGAGGCGCGCGCCATATATTTGAAGGGATTGTCGACGAAACCGGGCATTTCGATATCTTCCGCTACACCCAGGTGAGCCGCAAGTTGTTCCAGCTTGTCGCGAAGTCGACCTTCGCCAAGTAGCACAAGGCGAGCTTCCCTGTTTTTTCTGAGCTGGGCAAAAGCCCGGATCAAGGTGGCAAAATCCTTTTGCTCAGTCAGCCTGCCCACACCCAGGATGACGGGTGGCCCTTCGCCAGTGAACCAGGGGTGTTGCAGCGGTTCACTGGCCTTCTGACGCAGTGAGTCGCCTACCACCGGATTGTAGATGGTAGTGACCGGGCCTGGCGCCAGCGGGAGCCCGCTGACCAGTTCCCGGGCGACCGAGTCGGAAACAGTGACAACACGGTTTGCCCGGGGATAGGAACGTCTGATGAGTTCTGGCAGGTAACGCCAACGCCATTTACGGAAATTGTCCGGTGACTGGATGTAGGTCAGCAGGGCAATACGCTCGGTGACGACCAGGGGCAGGTCGACATCTGCCGCATCGCGGGCCCAGATCGCGAGAAGGTTGGCGTAGGGCAGCGCGGACACGACCACGTCCGTCTGCCCGGCCGCAAGGTAGTCTCGCATGGACTTGAGTCGGGCTATCTCGGAAGGGGTCTTCTTGGCGAGTACGACGGGACGAAGCAGTGCTCCCAGCATGCCCGGCTTAACCACGACGGGATAAAGCCTCGCTTTGAACTCGCCGCTGCTCTCCAGTACGACCAGCCTGGCCCCCGGTGGAACCTGGTCCAGATAGGCGCCCTTGTTTTTGCACAATACGATGTCGACTTCCCTGCCGCGGGCCAGAAAGCCGGTCGCGAGATTGAGCATGGAGCGCTCTGCGCCGCCGCCCTCGAGGCTGGGCAGTAGTATTGCTATCCTGCGTGCCCGGTGTGCTGTCGCTTGTCGTTCAGCTACCATTGGCTTCCGGCCTGGAAGAGCCTGCGCCGCTGAAATTGGCTAGCAATAGTACGACTGGCAGCCAGAACAGGATCCACTGGTCTCTTGGTCTCTCGATCAGCGTATCTACACCGGTAAGCATAACGGTCATGGTGAACAGGAGGATGCAGAATATCGTCATGTCACCTTCTCGCTGGCCGGTCTCCCAGGCCTGGCGGCTGGCGACATAGAGAAGCAGCAGGAAGATGCCCAGCCCGATGACACCACCCTGCCAGAATACCTGGAGATAGGCATTGTGTGCCGTCTCGAACAGTCGGATGTTTTCGAACTGGACCGCCACCTTTTGTGTCAGCCCATGCCCCAGGATCGGTGTTTCCAGCGCGTCGCGGAATATTTCCAGCCAGATTTGCGGTCTCAGGCTGGTACCCCGGTCCATGGCTTCCTCCACCACTTCCGGGAGCAGGAACGCCAGTCCGACCCCGATCCCCACAAGCGCTCCCAGGGACCAGCGCATTAACTGTTTCCCTTTGCCTGAGGTGATCGTCAGTACCGACATCGCCAACAGGAGCGCGACAAATGCGGTGCGGCTCTGGTTAAGCCAGATAAACAGTATAGTCAGCACTGCAATCGCTGCTGCCGTCAACTTGACTGCAGGCGATTGCGCTACCAGTGCCCTGCCCATCGCCATAATCCCGAAGACCCCGTAGATATTGGAGAACTCGTTCTGGTTTGTCAGAGAGCCATAGATTTCCAGGCGAGTGGTCGGGAAGGCATTTTCACTGTAAAAGAACAATATATTGCCGACCGCTGCCAGCGCTGCGACCAGGAGGAATACACAGAGCATCAGGTCAAAGAATCGACGATTCCAACGGACGAGAAAGCAGGTGCTGGTGATCAGGGTGACGAGATAAATACTGATCGTGAGTTTCTGCCCCAGTCGATACCAGTCCATTACGTCTGCCCAGAAGCAAGTGAGCAGAAGATACAGCATATAAGCCAACACCAGTTGGAACAGGGTGGAATGTCGGAGGTGTCTGACGCTGCTGGCGACCGTGAACAGGGCTAACGGGAAGACCATTCTTCCAAACAGCCGGTAGTGATCGCTGTAGTCCGGTAGGAAGAAATAAGCGCAGTGAAAAATTCCGTAGGCCAGCAACAGCACAAACGGGAAGGCGATTCTGAGATTATCAAGTTTAATCAAGTGGAAAGTCTGGCCCCGGATCAGAGTTTGTGTCGTTTCGGCCAGCGTCTTTTCAGGCAGATCCACTGCTCCGGGTATTCCCGGATCCAGTCCTCGAAATACCCGTGGATAATCTCCGTAAGGGCCACTGCCTGGTCCTTGAGGGGGGCGTCAGGAATCGGGCTCTGCAGGGGATCATAAACCCAGACGCGGTAGCGCGCGCCCGGCAGTCGCTCGCCGCGGGCGACGACCAGTGACGCGCCGGTTTTCAGCGCCAATCCCACGGCGCTGGTGTTGGTTAGGGCTTCCCGGCCGAAAAACGGTACCATTTTGCCGGTATCCGGCCGCGTGTCCATGGCCACATTGATACTGTGGCCCGCCTTCAACTCCTTGATCAGTGGCCGTGGCCCCGCTTCGGTTGAGATGAGTCGTTCGCCGAGAGAGCGGCGCAGGTCGAGCATCAGGTCTTGTATGGTCGGGTTGGATTCCGGTGCGTAGATGGTATTTACGGTGAAGCCGTACATTTTGGTGACCAGAGGGGCAACCTGCCAGGGACCGATGTGGGCGGTGATGAATATCGTTGCGCGCCCGCTCTCCATGTGCTCGCGGGCGCCGGGTTCGATTATTACTTCGATACGTTGCTCGCGCTCCTCCCAGATCTGTTCAAGCTTGATCAATTCGACGGCGGAGTGTCCCAGGTGGCGGAAAATCTGTTTGGTTGTTTTCCGGCGCCACTCTGGCGTGCTGTCCGGGAAGGCGATTGCCAGATTGTCCTCGGCCTTATTGGCCTTGTCGGAAAGGGAGGCCCCCAGCCCGAAAGTGAAGCCCGCCAGGGCCAGTGCCTGCTCCAGGCTCAACAGCCTGATCAGCCAGAATATAAAACGGAAAGCCACCGCCTCGATAGACTGGGCGATACTGACCAGTACCGGCGCCTTGCGCGCCAGTTTCTTTGGAACGAAGTAAAACTCCGGCACCCGCTGTGCTCAGCCCCGGCCGGGATCGGTGCCGAAAACCCAGTCCCACACCGGCGAACTGACCCCGTAGCGTCCGCCTTCCCCGGAGTAATGGTGCTTCAGGTGGTAGTGCTTGAGGTACTTTGCCAACCTGTTGCGCATGGGAAAGTGGTGGGTGGAGTAGTGGATGTAGTCGTAAACCAGGTAGCCGACGATAAAGCCGCCGCAGAAAGGCTGGATCCACGGTTGGGGAATAAACAGCCCGAACAGCAGGTAAAGCACCGCCATGATGGGGATGGCGCCGGCGGGGGGCATTACCAGGCGGGTCTTGTCTTTCGGGTCCTCGTGGTGGTTGCCGTGAAACAGGAATACCAGCCACTTGCCCAGCTTGCTCTTTGCAGGGAAATGGAACAGGAAACGGTGCAGGCAGTACTCGCTCAGGGTCCAGACAAAGGCACCTGCCAGGGCGATGGCGATGACCGGCCCGCCGGGCAGTTGGTAGAGGTCGATACTGCGCCAGAACAGCCAGGTGGCAATCGGCCCCCACATCAGCAGCGGCGTGATCGGGTGAACGTGGGACAGGCGCTCGAGAAAGTCGTTCTCGAACAGGCGGATGGACTGGTGTTCTTTCTCAGGCTGCATAGGAATCGATGTCGGCGTCACGGCCGGCCTCCTCAGTTTTTGCAATCTTACTTTTTGCCCAAAGGCGTTTCGAGCAGAACCAGTCTTCGGGCCGGGCCCGGATCCAGTCCTCGAACAATTGGTGAACCTGTTGGGTCATGTCCAGTGCTCGCTCGTTGTCATTGCGGCAGTGCGCGGCGGGTCGCACCGGGGGGTGGAATGTCACGCGGTAGCGGGCATCCAGCAGGCGTTCTACCTGCGCCGGCACCAGCTCGCAATTAAATTTCAGCGCCAGCCGCGCCGGCATCAGGGTTGAATTTTTATCCATCCCGAAAAAACGTACCGCCTGGCCCTCGTCCACGCGCCGGTCCATCACCATGCCGACGGTGCGGCCCTGCTTCAGGGCGCGGGTCAATGCGCGAGCGCTGTTGTCCCGCGGCAGCAGTTCACTGTTCAGTGCCCGGCGGTGATCCCGCAGCAACTTGTCCAGCAGGGGATTGGTCGGTGGCGAGTACAGGCTGGCGTTGGGCATGCCGAGTTTGGCCATGGCGGAGCAGTTGACTTCCCAGTTGCTCAGGTGCGCACTCACCACAACGCAGGGGCGATCGGGATTGTCGTAGGCATTGACGCGCTCGCGTATCACGATTTCCAGCCGGTCCGGGTCATTCAATATGGTATCCAGGTGTGGGTACTCGGCCATTACCCGGCCCGCCCGCCCCCAGGCACGGTGCACCAGACGGTCGATTTCCCCCTCGTCCAGTTCGGGGAAGGCCCTGCTCATGTTTTCCTTGTAGATTGCCGTTTTGCGCTTGAGGCGGGGGCCCACCCAGGCGCCCACGCGTTCGCCGAAGCGGGAGGCGGTATCGACGGGCAGCAAGCGCGCGAGCTTGACCACCAGCCAGATCAGCACAAAATCGATGCGCCACAGCAGCTGGCGCAGGACATTATGTTCCCGCGCAAGCTTGCGCAATGAATGGCCAACTATAAACTCTGCCAAGGGGTTACCTGCATCAGTACCGGTGTCGAAATCGGCCGCATATTATAGCGTAAGTGCGTGTTTTTGAAGGCTTTGAAATAGCGGTCATAGTGCCGAATTACGCAGCTCCCGCAGGCCCCGCTGCAGGTTGATTTCGGGCTTCCAGCCGGTGGCGGCGGTGATCTCGGTGTTGTCCACCACCCAGTCAGGATGGCGCAGTTCGCGCAGTTTGGCGGGGGTCAGCATCGGCGCCCTGCCGGACACTCGCGCCAGGCGAAGGTTGACGGCCGCCACGCTGTCCAGCAACCAGCGGGGAATTCGCCACAGTCTTACCTTTCTCGACCAGGTGGCACCGGCTATTGCTGCCATCTCATGCCAGTCATAGCCGTCCTGCTTGCCGTCCGAAGGGCTGAGTGTCTGGCGCGTAACCCCCTCGCTCTTCAGACAGGCGATAATGGCCTCGACCAGGTCGGAAACGTGTATCAGGGAAATGCGCGACTCGCTGCTACCCGCTACCGGGGCGAGGCCACGGGACATGGTCTCGAACACGGGCAGCATCTCCTTGTCCCCGGGGCCATATACCGCAGGGGGGCGCAGGATTACCCAGTCCAGGCCCGCCTCCCGTTGCAGCAGTTCTTCCCCCCGGCGTTTACTGCGCGCGTACCAGGATAATTGAGGTTCCCTGGCCGCCAGCGAGGAGAGCAGCAGCAGTCGCGGCGGGGGCTCCCGCGATTTAACCGCCTCGATCACCGCGGCGGTGCCTTCAACGTTGACCCGGTCGAAATCTTCCTGGCAGCTGCCGCGCACCGCGCCGGCACCGTGGATGAGCGCGGCGCAATCTGTGCTCAGTTGCTCGAGGGCGTTGGGGTCAGCGAGGCTGCCAGCGACCAGTTCCGCACCCAGCGCGCGCAGTGTAGAGGCTTTGTCAGGAGAGCGAACCAGGGCTTTGACGCGAAAACCCTGCTGCAACAGTCCCTGGCAGAGACTGCTGCCGATAAATCCGGTGGCGCCGGTGACGCCGATCAGGTCGGGCGGGGAGATCAATCAGGCTGAGGCCGCCCTCAGGCGAACTTCTTCGGCAATACCGTTGAGGCGCTCGGTGTCATGCTCGCTGATGAAGTCGAGGCGGGCCTTGGCGCGGGACAGCTTGCCGGAGGAGGTGCGCGGCAGGGAGTGGATGGGTACCAGCTCCACGTAACAGTCCAGGCTCATTTCCAGGCGCATCAGTGCGGTCAGGCGACGCACCAGGTTGTTGCGCTTCTTGGGGTCGGTTTCACGGCATTGTACCCGCAGGACACACATTTCCTCGCCTTCGTGGTCGGGTGCGGAGAAGGCCACGGCGTCTCCAGCGCGGACTTCCGGCTGCGACTCTGCCACGTGCTCCAGGTCCTGGGGCCAGATATTACGGCCGTGGATAATGATCAGGTCTTTCTTGCGTCCGGTGATGGTCAGGACGCCATTGGCCATGTAGCCGATGTCACCGGTGTTCAGCCAACCGTCTTCAGACAGGGCATAGCTGGTCTCTTCCGGCAGGTTGAAGTACCCGGACATAACACTCGGGCCGCGCAGGTAGATTACGCCGCTCTGCCAGTCGTCCAGCACCCTGCCATCGTCGCGGATTTCCACCTCGAAACCGGGCAGGGGAATGCCGCAGTTGACGAAGTGGCGGCCGCGACCCTCGGTGTCGCCCTGTTCCATGAGTACGGCCTCGTGGTTGTCGGCCAGGCGGTCGCTGTCGAGATGGTGGGTGGTGAAACCGGTCCACAGCGGCGAAAAGCTGATACCCAGGGTGCACTCGGCCATGCCGTAGCAGGCCAGGAAGGCGCGTCGGTTGAAGCCGCAGGGCTCGAGGATCTCGGCAAAGTGGGCCAGTGTCTCGGGGCGAATCATCTCCGCACCGATACCGGCAATACGCCAGTTGCTCAGGTCGAAACTCTCGAGGTCTCTGGGGCGGACCCTGCGGGCGCAGAGGTCGTAGCCGAAGGAAGGTGCGAAGGAAATGGTGGCTCTGGACTGGGTCATCAGGTTCAACCACTGCCGGGGGCGCATGGCGAACTCGCGTGTATCGAGGTAGTCGATGGATACCTGTGCCGACATGGGCACCAGCACGAAACCCACCAGGCCCATGTCGTGGTAGTAGGGCAGCCAGGACATCATGCGGTCCTCGTTACTCATCTTCAGCCCGGGGCCTACCATGGCCTGCAGGTTCGCCATGGCAGTGTGGTGCTTGATTACCACACCGCGGGGGAAACGCGTGCTGCCGGAGGTGTACTGGATGTAGGAGATGTCTTCCGGAGAAATTTCCGGGAGTTGCCCATTGCCTGCGGGCAGGGCGTAGAACGCTTCGGGGGTATCGACCATGCGCGGCGCCAGGCCCTCACTGGCCTCCTGCAGGAACGGTAGGTAACCCTCGGATGCCACACCGATAACTGCATCGCTGGCTTCCATCAGGCGCTGCAACTGGGCCACGTAGGCACAGTGGGCACCGACCTTGACCGAAGCGGGCAGGGCGACGGGAATGAGGCCGGCGTACTGGCAGGCGAAAAAGAAGCGCACGAAATCCGGGTTGGTCTCGGCGACCAGGGCGACACGATCGCCCTTTTCCAGGCCCATGCCCAGCAGTTTGTCGGCCAGGTCCAGGGACTGCTCGCGCAGCTCTCCGTAGCTGAGGCTGGCGTAGATGGCGCCGCGGCCGGTGTAGAAATTGGTCCCGGTCTCACCCCGGGCTGCGTAATCCAGAGCTTCGGTAAGGGTGGCAAAATCGGCGGCGCGAAATGGGAGTTCGTGGCGGGTTGGCGTGGCGATTATCTGTGACAATGAACTATCCTCGATTACGGTGGCACTGGACGTAATAGGCCACCTGCGCTACATCGGCGCTAAATTTGCAAAAATCGTGACTCTCCCCATTGCGTCAGAGGAATGAATCTCGAGTTAAAATTCCCACCTGGTGTTGAGGGCCCGCGTTGTTGTTCTATACCTGCATGTGCCCATATGCTCAGGACCTGTCAAAAGGGTCAACTGAATAGGGCGCTATCCTAGCATCTAAGGCTTTGTAACTTATAGGTAATAATACCAATAGCTAGCGAATACTATTGCACAAAAACACCCCATTCGGGGTATTGGGTGCATGGCCCTGAGGTCGGCAACTATATGTTATTTCGAGAGTTTTTTCCACCTTGATTCTCATTTCCCGATTTCAAGGCTATACTGCAGCGCAGCAGTCACCACTGGTGCGATTACGGGGCGATAATGCGCGATAGAGGGGTATCGACCATCACACTGGAGGTGATGACGGGGGGCGGAAATCTACGCGATTTCCTGGCACTGCCGCACCGCCTTTACGCCTCCGATCCCGCCTGGATCGCGCCGCTCAATTTCATGCAGCGCGAGCGCTTTTCTCCCAAAAATCACTTTTTTGAGCATGCCCGCTGGCGCGGCTGGGTGGCCTATCGCCAGGGACTGCCGGTGGGCCGCATCACTGCCCAGATCGACCAATTGCACCTGGCTCAACACGACGATAGCGCCGGTTATTTCGGCATGTTCGAGGCGGAGCAGGATCCCGAGGTGGTAGCAGCCCTGTTCGGCGCAGCGGAGGATTGGCTGCGCTCCGAGGGCATGCAGCGCGTCTACGGCCCTTTCAACCTGCACGTGAACGAGGAGGTCGGCCTGCTGGTTGAGGGCTTTTCCACGCCGCCGTTCGTACTGATGGGGCATGCGCTCCCCTGGTACGGCCAGGCGTTAGAAGCCCAGGGGTACAAGCCGGTGAAGGACCTGCTGGCCTACCATATACGGCCGGATTTCGAGGCCCCCGGGGTGATGACCAAACTGGCCCGGCGGGTGTCTGACCGGGTCTCGGTGCGTCCTGTCAGGCGCAGGGAACTGGCCGAAGATGCAGAGGTAATGCGCCAGATTTTCAATGATGCCTGGGAGCATAACTGGAGCTTCGTGCCGTTGGCGGAGGCCGAGTGGCGGGATACGGTGACCACCCTGGCCAAGTTGATGCCCGACGAGTATATACAGATCGCCGAGTACGATGGCGAACCGGTGGCTTTTATCGTCGCCCTGCCCAACCTGAATGAGGCGGCTCGGGACCTCGGGGGGCGCCTGCTGCCCTTCGGCTGGCTGAAGTTGCTGTGGCGGCTGAAGGTACGCCATCCCAGGACCGCCCGGGTGCCCCTTATGGGGGTGCGCCAGAGTTTCCAGCACTCGCGCCTGGGACCCACACTGGCTTTCATGGTGATCGACGCGGTGCGCCAGGCCCTGCACCAACGGGGTGTCAGGGATGTGGAGATGGGCTGGATACTGGAAGATAACGACGGCATGCGCAATATCATTGAAACAATCGGCGGACAGGCGTACAAACGTTACCGCATGTACGAAAAGGAACTGTAGGCGCCTATGCATCTCGACCCGGAAACGCACCAGATGACGGCGATCGTGCTCGCCGGTGACCGCACCAAGGCAGACTCCCTGGTGAATCACTCGGAAGCGGGAGCCAAGGCCATGATCGATATCGATGGCCTGCCGATGGTGAGGCGGGTGCTCAACGCCCTGCGCGTGGCCAAAGTGGTCCACAAGATCTGCCTCGCCGGGCCGGAGAAGAGTGCGGTGGATACAGACCAGGCCCTGGCCGACTGGGTGGAAAACGGAGAGGTGTTATGGCGGCCTCCCGAATCCAGTCCCAGTACCAGTGCCTACCACGCCATGCAGTCCCTGGATCCGGGTGAAGCGGTGCTGCTGACTACTGCCGATCACCCGCTGTTGACGCCGGAGATGGTAGACGCCTTTGGCCGCCAGAGCCTGGCCGATGACGTTGACGTCACCGTCGGTCTTGCGCCCCACGCCCTGGTTACCGAGGCCTACCCGGGTATCAAGAAAACCGTGTTGCGTTTCAGCGACGGAGAATTCTGCGGCTGCAACCTGTTCGCATTTATCACGCCTGAGGGACGGCGGGCCGCGAGATTCTGGCGCAAGATCGAGCAGGAGCGGAAAAAACCCCTGGTGGTCATCGGCCTGCTGGGCTGGAGCGCGGTGATTCGCTATCGCCTGGGCCTGCTCTCCCTGGAGGAAGCACTGGCCAAGTTGAGTAAACGCCTGGGTCTGCGCATTCGGCCGGTGATCCTGCCCTACGCCAACGCCGCTATCGACGTGGATTCTATCGCCGACCTGATGCTGGTCAAGGGTTCACTGGAGAAGGCTGCCGCCCAGGACGCCTGATGTCCAGGTTTTCAATGCCGTCGTCGACGAAGCGCCCCAGCTGTGGGTCATAGCGCCGGGTGTCAATGTCCAGGCGCCATCCCCTTTCCTGTGCTGTCACCGAATAGCGGTTGTAGCTGGCTCGATCTGCCCCGTGTAATCCCAGGGCGGAGGCGGAGGGCACCGCGATGACCGGTGCAGTTCCATCCACGGTCGCCAGTTCGTGTCGGTGAGCGCGGTGCCCGTGCCCGTGTAACACCAGTTCCGCCCCGCCATCGGCGATAACTGCCTGTACTTCATCCGCGTTGGTCAGTCGCTTGCGCCATTTTTCCACCCCCGGCAGGGGGCAGTGATGCAGGTAGAGCACCCTGAACAGCCCTCGCTGGCCGCTGTCCCGGAGTATGCCTGGAAGGCGGCGCAACTGGTCCTGGTCGATGGAGCCGGTGGCCATCAGCGGCGGTTTCGGGCAGGCGGTGGACAGTCCGATAAAGGCCAGTTTCCCGCGCACTCGCAAGCTGGGAAAGATCCCGGCCCGGTCTCCCGCGGGTTGGTCGGATTCCATGTAGTCCCGCCACAGGGCGTAGGTCTGGTCCCAGTCCGCGCGCACGCAGGAATCGTGATTGCCAGGTACCAGCGCCAACTGACACGGCTCGCCCAGTTGACGCAGCCAGCTTTCGGCCTGGCGAAATTCCGAGGGCAGCCCGATATGGGTCAGGTCGCCGGTGATCAGGAGCTGGTCCAGATCCCGCACATCCAGGTCCTGCTGGAGCGCCTGCAGCACCTCCGGTCGGTGCTCGAAGCGGCGTTTGCGGCGCCAGGACAGGTAGCCCAGGGCCCGCTTGTTAAGCAGGTCCCGGGGGCGGGCGTCCTCCAGTGAGCTCAGGTGGGGATCGGAAATCTGTGCGAAGCGTTGCGGCATGGGCGACCTTCAGTGAGCGCTCAGATCCGGCGGATAACAGCTCCCAGTTCCGCCAGCTTGCTGTCGATATTGGCATAACCCCGATCCAGGTGATAGACCCGGTCGACCGTGGTGTCGCCGTCGGCGGCCAGGCCGGCAATAACCAGTGAGGCAGAGGCGCGCAGGTCGGTGGCCATCACCGGGGCGCCCTGCAGGCGCTCGCGGCCGCGCACGATGGCGGTGTGGCCCTGCAACTCGATGTCAGCTCCCATGCGCTGCAGTTCGGCCACGTGCATGAAGCGGTTCTCGAAAATGTTTTCCACCACGGTGGCGCTGCCTTCTGAGAGCGCGTTGAGGGCCATGAACTGGGCCTGCATATCCGTGGGAAAAGCGGGATAGGGGGCGGTGTGGATATTTACCGCCTGGCAGCGCTTGCCGTCCGTATCCAGGTGAATCCAGTCGGGGCCGATCTGCAATCGCGCCCCCGCCTGTTCCAGCTTGCCCAGGACGTGGTGCAGGAAGTCCGGCTCGGTGTTCACCACCCGCACGTCGCCCCGGGTGGCGGCGGCCGCCACCAGGAAGGTGCCCGTTTCTATACGGTCCGGCGGTACCCGGTGACTGGTCCCGTTCAGGCGCTCACTGCCCTCGATGGTGATGGTACTGGTGCCGGCACCCTCGATTCCCGCCCCCATGGCCGCCAGTAGTTTCGCCAGGTCGCCCACCTCGGGTTCCATCGCGCAGTTTTCCAGCACCGTGGTGCCCTCGGCCAGGGACGCGGCCATCATCAGGTTTTCGGTGGCGGTGACCGAGGGCACGTCGAAAGCGAAGTGGGCTCCGCGCAGCCGCCTGGCCGCCGCCTTGATGTAGCCCGCCTCTATGTTGACTTCCGCCCCCATTGCTTCCAGTCCTGCGATATGTTCATTGACCGGGCGTGAGCCGATGGCGCAGCCCCCGGGGAGCGACACATCGGCCTCACCGAAACGGGCCAGCAGCGGACCCAGCAGCAGGATGGAACCGCGCATGGTCTTGACCAGTTCGTAGGGGGCGCGTACCGAGTGCACCTGGCTGCTGTCGATGGCCAGTTCGGTGTCATTCCGCTCCACCTGGCATCCCAGCAGTTCCAGCAGCTTCAGGGCGGTGCTGATATCTCGCACGGCCGGGATATTACTGACCTGCAGCGGTTCATTGGTCAGCAGGGAGGCGGCGATGATAGGCAGGGCGGCGTTCTTGGCACCGGCAATACTCACTTCACCGCGCAATGGTCCATTGCCGGTGATCAGGATCTTTTCCATTAACTTTCCCGGGAGGTTGGCAGCAGCCCGGCATCCTTCAGGCTGGCGTAGGCGGCGACAATCCTGTCGATCTGCTCGGTGGAGTGGGCTGCGCTGACACTGTTGCGCAGCAGGAAATTGGTCGAGGGGGAGGCCGGGGGGATCACCAGGTTGACGTAGACCCCGCTCTCCAGCAGGGCCTTCCAGCAATCGATGGTCTGGGAGCGATCCTCCATTTCCACCGCCACCACCGGACTGGCGGTGGGTCCTACCTTTGCACCCAGCGCTTTCAGCCCTTGGTACAGGCGGTCGGCATTGTCCCACAAGCGAGTCCTTCGCTCAGGTTCCTCGCCAATGATACGCAGTGCCTCCCGGGTGGACGCGATAATTGACGGCGAGGAAGAAGCGGTGAAAATATAGGCGGTGATGCAGAAGCGGATGGCTTCCAGCTCCGCGTGCGGACTGATACAGAATCCGCCGATGGATCCCAGGCTCTTGCTGAAGGTGCCAACCGTGAAATCCACGTCGGCCTCTATACCGGCGTCCTGGGCCGCACCGCGTCCGCTGCTTCCCAGCGCACCCATGGAGTGGGCCTCGTCCAGCAGCAGGTAGCCTCCGTACTCGCGTTTGACTGCCGCGATTTCCTTGAGGGGCGCGACATCTCCCAGCATCGAGTAGATACCCTCGGCAATGATCAGTGCCTGTCCCGCCCTGTCTCCCAGGCGGCGCATGCGCTTCGCAAGGTCATCGGGGTCGCTGTGCTTGAAGCGGATGATCTCGGCCCCGCTCAGCCGGACCCCGGCGTAGATACTGGCGTGGCTGTCGGCGTCCAGCAGGATCACGTCGCCCGGTCCTGCCAGGGTAGAGCACATCCCCATGGTGGCCGCGTAGCCGGTAGAAAACACGATCGCGTTATCGACACCGTAAAACCCGGCGATTTCGGTTTCCAGGGCCTGGTGTTCGGCGAAGGAACCGTTAGCGAGGCGGGAGCCCGTGGTGCCCGTGCCCCAGCGGGCAGCCGCCTCCTGGGCGGCCTTTATGCAGCGGGGATCATAGGACAGGCCGAGGTAGTTGTTGGTACCGGCCAGGATCACCCGGTGTCCCTCCACAATACCCTCGGTGGCGGAGAGGATCTCCTCGGTGACCGCACCGAAGGGGGTGACCTGGCGTTCCGCCAACTCTGCCTGGAAGTCCGCCATGGTCTGGAATTTGTCGAACAACATGGTTTACACCTGTCCTACTGCGCCGCAAACGGGCTTCAGAGGTTCAGTTCTTTTACCTTTTTCGCCAACTCACCGATGGTGTTCACATCCGGGAGAATATTCAGTGGAATAGAGATGTCGAAATGGTCCTCGATCTTCTCTATGAACTCCATGACTTCCAGTGAACTCAGGCCGATATCCGCTACCAGGGCGGTGTGCTCGTTGAGGGGAACGTTTTTCTTGTTCTGTTCCTTAAGGGCGCTGTAGAGGAATTCCAGGTATTCTTGGTAATCGGTCATTTCGTTGCTACCCTTGCCCCACCCAAAGGTCAGTGGCTAGATTTCAAAGGCTGGAACTATACCCATGGAACACTGGTAATGCCAGTCATTTGGCTGATAGACGCTTACCGCTCGGGGGAGCGCGGACAGGTGCGCGCGCTGGCGGATGCAGTGTCGGAGGCACTGGGCTGGCCCTGCGAAACCCGGGTCCTGGATTATCGCAGTTACATGTTCATGCCCCACCTGCTGGGGCAGGATACTGTCTCTGGCCTCACCGCGGAATCGGCTGCAACCCTGCGGCCCCCGTGGCCCGACCTGGTCCTGTCTTGCGGGGTACGCAACGAACCGGTGTGTCGCTGGATCCGCGCGCAGTCCGGGGGGCATACCCGCTACGTGCATGTGGGCCGACCCTGGGCGTCCCTCGAGAGTTTCGACCTGGTTGTTACCACACCCCAGTATCGCGTGCCGCCGCGTCCCAATGTTGTCAACAATCGTTTGACCCTGCACGGTGTCTCCCCGGCGCGACTGGCCGCAGCCCGCGAGGAGTGGGCAGACCAATTTGCCGATCTGCCCCAGCCCTTTTTTGCGGTGATCGCCGGTGGCGACAGTGGCCCGTTCACTTTTGGCCCCAGGGCCGCCGGGCGGCTGGGCCGGCAGGCGTCACGGCTGGCCTGGGAGCATGGTGGTTCGCTGCTGGTAACGACCAGTTCCCGCACCAGCGCGGCGGCGGTGTCCGCCCTGGAAACGGCCGTCGATGTACCGAGTTATTTCTACCGCTGGCGCCCCCATGACAGTGCCAACCCCTATTTCGGTATCCTTGCCTGGGCCGATCGCCTTATCGTTACCGGCGACAGTATCGCCATGTTGTCCGAGGCCTGCGCAACGGGTAAGCCGGTACAGATGTTCGACCTGGGGGGCATGCGCGGACCGGCCCGGGAACCGGTGGATTTTCGCCTGGGCGCCCTGCTGTTCGCAGCTATGATGCGCTGGCTGCCCCACTCCCTGAGCCGGGATATCACCCTGGTGCATCGCCAATTGCGTGAAAGCGGTCGCGCGGTGTGGCTGGAGGAGGAGTTCGGGGGGGTGGCCGTCCCGGCTGAAAGTGATATGCAGCGTGCGGTAGCGGCGGTAAAAGCACTACTTGGTCAGGACTGACTGGGCCTCCTCGTCCAACAGCCGGGCGCTGCCCGCCTCCATCTGGTAGACGTGGTCGGCTGCCTGCACCATGGCGCGGTTGTGGGAAATCGCCAGGATAGTCAGCTGCCCCTTCAGGCTCTCCATGGTCTGGCGTACCGCCGCCTCACTGTCGGGGTCCAGTGCACTGGTCGCCTCGTCGAGGATCAGCAGCCGCGGCTGGTTGACCAGGGCGCGGGCAATGACGATGCGCTGGCGCTGCCCGCCGGACAGCTTGCCACCCCTTTCTCCCACCACGGTATCCATGCCCTGGGCCATGTCCGACACGAAGCCCCAGGCGCCGGCAGCGCGGAGGGCGCGCTCGGCGTCGGCCGGCCTGAGTTCCGGGTCGCCCAGGGTGATATTGTGCAGTACGGTGTCGTGCAGCAGCACCGTGTCCTGGGGTACGTAGCCGATAAGGCTGCGCCAGTGCTTGATGTCGACGCTGTCCATCGGTACGCCGTCCACCGATACCACACCCGCCTGTGGGCGCAGCAGGGCAATGGTCAGGTCGACGATGGTGGTCTTCCCCGATCCCGAAGGGCCCACCAGCGTCGTCAGTGAGCCCGCTTCAATCTGCAGGCAAAGGTTGCGAAATACCCGGTGCTGGTCGTAGTCGAAGTTTACCTTGTCGAAGCGGATGCAGGTATCGAAGGTAGGGCGCTCGCCGCCCTCCAGGGTTTCCTCGGCGTCATTGGCGGCGGCAATCGAGCTTTTCAAGGTCCAGTAGGCGCTCTCTCCCTGGGCCATTTTCTGATACTGCTTCTGTACCTTGCCGAAGAAACTGAAGGCGCGGCCCAGGGCGACTACCAGTACCATGACGACGGGCAGGTCCATCTGATAGGTGCCGATGGCAACGTAGACCCCGAGGCAGATAAAGCCCGTGAACATCAGTTCTTGCGCGGAATCGAGCAGTGCACCGCTGAGAACCTGCTTGCGCTGGGCCTTGTTGAGTCGATTGGTATCGTGGGCGAGTACCTGGTCCGCCAGGTGCTCCCTGGCCATGGCCTTCAGGGGCTTGACCGATTGCAGGGTGTCCGTCAGGTTTGCCATCAATGATGACATCACCCGGGTCTGCCGTTTGCCCGCTTTGCGCGTAATCCTTACGAGGAAATGCGACAGGCTGATTACCAGCGTACCGGCCACGATCGCGATTAGAGAAGCGCGCCAGGAAAGGGCGAAGGCGATACCGCCGTAGATCATTGCCTGGATCAGAAAAGTCAGCGCTGTTGCACCGTTTACAAACGAAGCGGAGGAACGCTGGGCCTCGGTCGCCAGTGCATTGGTCAACCTGCCCACCGGTTGGTGCAGAAAGTATTCCCACTTGCTGAGCAGAACAGCCCGCAGCATTTCCAGGCGCAGGTCGGTAGCGACCTGGGCGGCGGTATAACCTACCTGGCGCTGGGCAATCAGCAGGAAAACGCTCTTCAGGGCGACGCCGATCACGATGATCAACAGCATGTTGCCCAGGGTGGGGGATATGCCAACGGTGGCGAACACCTCCAGCACGGTTCGCTCGAATTCGCTCTGCCGTGGGGTGTTGACTCCGGTAACGGCTGCAGTGACGTCCTGGCCCACTGCGATGTTCAGTAGTGGCAGCAGTGCTGACAGTCCCACCCCTTCAGCGACACCTGACAACAGCAGCGCGAGCAGCATGACCGTGGTGCGCCCGGGGTAGGCGCGAAAGAAGCTGGCCATCATGCGCATGTTGCACGGGCTCCGTGGTTTTTATTGTGAGGCCGCCGATTATGCCGAGTCGCGCTTGTCTTCACAATCAGGCTACCAGTTCATTCTGCGCAGCAGCACCAGGGCGCACAGGGTCACCAGTACCGAGGGCGTCGCTGCCACCAGGGGGATGCTGAGTTCCAGCAACTGTCCCAGGGCGAAGATAATCTGTGCTACGAGGTAGAACAGTATGCCTACCACGGCACCGATACCCATGCTCACGCCGAAGCTGCGGCTTCGACCTCCGCCCAGGTTGGCACTGATAGGGGTGGCCAGCAACACCATGGCACCGACTGTCAGAGGCATCAACAGCCGCTGCCAGAATGCGCCCAGGTACTTTTCCATCGGCTGGTCGTTGGCAGCCCGGTATTCTGCGTAGCGATAGAGCACCGTCAGGCTCATACTGTCGCTTGGCAGTGCCAGGGTCGGTAATTCATCCTCGTCCCACAGGTTGGCGATTTCCAACTCCTTGTGGCGATAGGTGGCGAGCCGGCCGTTTTCCAGCCGCTTTTCCCTCACTCCCTTGAACAACCACTTGCGATCCGGGCCTACCTCTGCCTTTTTGGCGCGTATGGCACGCAACAGTGCGAATTTCTTACCGAATTGGAACAGGCTGATATCACCCGGGACATTACCCTCGTGCATTTTCATGATGTGGATGTAATAGGTGCCATTTGTTGACCATACCCCTCCCCCCGGCAGCGCCACCGCGTCACCGTGGCGCAGGGCACGGCGCTCGATTTCAGCAGCCTGTTGCATCTGGGGAGTGGCGAATTCCATGGCGATCCACAGGCATGCCATCAGCGCCAGGGTGGGGAGTGCAATCGCAATCAGCAGCTTTCGCAGTGGGAACCCGGTGCAACTGATAATCGTCAGTTCATTATTCCGGTCCAGGGAGGCCAGGGCGACGATACTGCCCAGCAGGGCAATGACCGGAGCCAGGTCAACCAGGTGCTGGGGCAGGATAGACAGGGTGTAGCGGGCGACTGCCAGGCTGTCGTAATCGCCAGTCGTGCGATCCAGTTCTCCAATAAAACTGATCAGCCCGAATACCGAGCCCAGCACCAGGATCACCAGGATCCAGCCCTTGGCGAGGTTCCAGCCTATGTATCGCTGCAGGATCACCGGCGTTTCATCCGGGGATGGGAAACCAGTATCGCCAGCAGCAGACCTTCAATAACGTAAGCCGTCCAGAGGCCGGGCAGGGCACCGAGTCTCGCCTGCTCGATCCAGGTGCGCAGCACACTGATCATACTGAAAAGGGCAACATAGACCACCAGCGCGAGCGCGAAACTGCGGAAGCGCGATTCTCTCGGGGCCGAGCGCGCCAGCGGCACTGCAAGCAGGGCAAGCAGGATGGTGGCCAGCGGCGTCGTGATGCGCCACTGGTACTCGGCGATGTCTTTTGGCTGGTCTGACATGGAAAGGTTTAGCGTGGTCTCGGCTTTACGCCGGTAACGTGCCTGTGCCTCCTCGTTGGGCAGGCGCACGATCATTTCGCCGAATTTCAGGGTGACATCCTGCTTGCCCCGTTTATCCAACAGGTAGTTGTAACCGTTGAAGAACTCGGCTTGCATGGCCTGCCCCGGGTTCAGGGTTGGCAGGGAAGCAGATTCGGCCACGATGATTTCCGAGCGCCCGTACTCGTTGTGGTCCTTTTGCAGGAAAACCTCCTTGTGCAGACCTTTCTCCAGATCTACGTCCCTGGCGATGAAGACATAGTCACTGCCTTCCATATTGACGAATTCCCCGGCGGCCATCTGTTTCAGGTCGAACTTTGCTTCGGCGCTGGCTTCCAGGGCATAGCTGGTGCGAAACGCCCAGGGCCGTCCCAGGACCGAGATGAAACCGGTGATGAGCGCGATAGCCAGGGCGAGCTTGAAGACCGCCTCGAGAATTCTCGCCCGGCTTACACCGGCAGCGTAGAATGCGTTCATCTCCGAATCCCGATAGAGGCGACCAATAGCAAACAGCACAGAAAAAAACAGCGCCGAGGGCAACAGGATTTCCAGTGTGATAATGGTGTTGAGGCCTATCAGTTGGAATGCGGTGATTATGTCCAACTGCCCCTCCGCGGCCAGGGACAACTGCCTGGCCGCGGAGAAACCAATGAAAATCAGCACCAGCAGACCCAGGCCCATGGAGAAGGGGCGCAGTATTTCCAGACTGAGGTGACGATCGATAATCAAGGGGAGTGGTGTTCCTGGTCCGGCTCTGCGCTATTGTACATGAAGGGCGTTCCAACTGGTTATTTTCGGCCATTTGGCGCATAATTGCGCGTTTTTCGCAAGCCAGCCCGGACCGGGTAACGAGTAAGCAATCATGTTTAACCTGAGTGACGGCGTCAAGAAAGCGCTGATTCTCATTCCGACCCAGCCGTTGCCTGCCAAGAACCGGGTTGCACTGCGTCGCAAGTACCTGGCGAACCTGGAGCTGGCCAAGGCGCATCGGGCTAATTTTTTGATCATAGGCCACCCCAAGAGTGGCAATACCTGGCTGAAAGTGATGATCTCCCGCCTTTACCAGCTGCGTTACGATCTCCCTGAATCGAAGCTCATCAACACCGACGAGTTCGCTCGTAAAATCCCCGAGATACCGCGGCTGGCGGCGACCAACGGCTACTACAGTTACGAGGGAGAAGTGGGGAAACTGCTTGCCACGGGCGCCCGGGACAATCCCCTGCGGCACAAGCCGGTACTGTTCCTGGCGCGCAATCCCATCGATATCGCGGTGTCCTGGTATCACCAGTTCACCAAACGCCAGTCACGGGCCAAGCAGGAACTGATCAATCACTGGATCGAGAACCCGGTGGATCGCCACACCGTGCAGATGTGGGAGTTCGTGCGCCATTCCGACATCGGTCTGCCCAGCCTGATCGAGTACCAGAACACCTGGGCCCGCAACGTGGGTGAACTGGAGCGGGGCATGCTGGTGAAGTACGAGGAGCTGCGTGCCGAGCCGGTACCGACCCTGCACAGGATCACCCGCCTGATGGGTGAGGATTTCAGCGAGGAGGAGATTCGCGCCGCAGTGGAGTGGGGATCTTTCGACAACCTGCAGAAGCTGGAGACCAAAGGTACCTTCAGCCAGGGCGGTATGAAACTGGTCAATGCCAATGATCCCAGCACCTTCAAGGTAAGGCGCGGCAAGGTGGGTGGATACCGGGACGATTTCGACCCCCAGCAGGTGGCCGAACTGGAAGCCCTGGTGCGGGATAATATTCTGCCGGAGCTGGGTTACTGCCAGGGCGCCCCGGAGGCCTGAAGGTGACGCCCCGCACCTGGGTCATTCTCAGTGACAAGCGCGGCGACAACGGCCAGGTGGAAACCATCGTCGATGCACTCAGCTGGCCGGTGGAACACAAATATGTGCATATGAAGCCCGAGTTCGTGTTGGGCAAGCCGCGTTACCGCCCGTCGCTTGACCATATCGACCTCTCGCAATCGGACCCCATCGAGGGTCCCTGGCCGGACCTTATCCTCACGGTGGGTCGCCGGCCTTCCATGGTGGCTCTGTGGATCCGCCAGCAGTCCGGCAACCGGACCAAAATTGTACTGGTGGGGAAACCCTCGGGCTATATGCTGGACTTTTCCCTGGTAGTGGCCAGTGCCGAGAACCAGATGCCCCCGATGCACAATTTCCTGCCTACCACCCTGCCGCTGATGCGCGTTGATCCCGCAGAGGTCGCAGCCGAGGCCGAGGACTGGAAGGATCGCTTCGACGGGCTGCGCAAACCGCTTGTGGCCATGTTGATAGGCGGTGAAACCAATCCGTTTATCATGAACCGCAAGGTAGCGGAGGACCTGGTAGCCACTGCTCACTGGATTGTCGATGAGCTGGGCGGGACGCCCTACGTGACCACCAGCCGGCGCACGACGCCAGAGGTGGTCGAGGTACTGCGCCGCGACCTGCCGCCGGAGGCGGTATTTTATGAGTGGAGCGCCGATGCCGAGGACAATCCCTACCGTGCGTTGCTGGGTAGTGCCGACGGTTTCATTGTCACCGCTGACAGCGTCTCCATGATGGTAGAAGTCATCTATCTGCACAAACCACTTGCCATCTTTCCCCTTCCCGGGGGTTGGCTGGGAGACATAGACCAGCTGCGGCGCTCCTTCGCCCACTGGCTGTTCAACCCCCGGCAGCATTCTGCGGCAGATCACTGGCGCCACCGGCTGGCGAGGGGCGTCTACTACGTGGACGTGTTCAAGGTGTTGTGTGCCACCCGGGACTTCCGCGCCTTTCACCGCCTGCTGGTGGAGCAGGGCCTGGCCGTGTGGTCGGGGGAGCCTTTCCGGGAGGCGGATGTGGAGTTGCCCGATGATGTCGGTGCGGTGGTGAAGCGCATCGAGGCGTTGTTTTGAATATTTAACGCATCCCCAACACATTTTTCATAAAGTGGGTACCAAACCGGCTGATACGCTGCGCCGCCACCGCCAGCGGACTCTGGTCCAGGTAGTTAAGCTGTACCATCCGCCGCTCGCCCACGAACTGGGTGTGGCCATGCCAGGAGTGATCGGTGCGACGGAAGGCCAGCAGTGTGCCACCCAGAGGAGGCACCTGCGCCACGTAATCCTCAATGTCGCCCTTGGAGCGCAGCATGCGCAGTTGGCCGTCCTCGTGCTCCCACTTCTCGTTGAAGTAGACCAGCACGGTGATCACCTTGCTCTTGTGGTCGGTGTGGATGTTGCCATCGGTCCGTTCGCAGAACTTGCGCACTGTGACCGTGTTGGGAAGAGAGGCCAGGTCCATGTCGAATTTTTCGCCCAGCGCCGAGGCGAAAGCCTCTCCCTGCATTTCCTCCATCAGGGTGGCGAATTGGGGGCCGCAACTGAGGTTTTCCAGGGCGTGGTTGGCGGCGGTATCGATGGCCGGGTAGTCGGCATTGACCCTGGCCAGCACGTCCGGGCTGAGAAAGCCGGGTGCCACCATGAAATCGAAGGGATCGGTCTGCAGCTCCGCGTTGCGGATTGCTTCCAGGTTGATCAAAGACATGGCGCGCATTTTATATGTGCCGTGTGTCCGCAGCAAGGCGGCCGGGAGGGCAAAGATGTTAATAATACCCCTGTAATTGCAATAATATTGCGGTAGATCAAGCCTTGCCCCCTTAGTGCGGGAAGCGGCGTTTTGCTGTATTATGCGCCGCCTTTTCCTGAACACTTCGAGGACCCTACGGCAAATGGCCGACAAGGCACGCGTCGCAGTACGCCATCTCATCATGCTGCTCTGCTTCTGGCTGCCCGCACAGCGCCGCAAGAAGATCGAGCGCTGGCTGCGCGGCCGCGAAGAGTACAAGAAGTTGCAGCGTGCCGACTGGGTGCTGATGAGTTGGGGCAAGTCCGGCCGCACCTGGCTCCGGGTCATGATGTCTCGGGCTTACCAGCTCAAGGCCGGGCTGGACGCCAGTGAACTGCTGGATTTCGACAACCTCAAGGCGAGGGACCCACAGTTACCGGCGGTATTCTTCACCCATAACAACTACCTGCGTAACTACACCGGCAATTGGGAATCCAAGAGTCATTTTCAGGGTAAGCGCATCGTCCTGCTGGTGAGAGACCCCAGGGATGTGGCGGTGTCACAGTTCTTCCAGTGGAAGTTCCGTATGCGGCCGAATAAGAAGTTCATCAATGACTACCCGCCCCACGGGGCCGATATCGATACCTGGGACTTTGTGCTCGACAGGGAGGCCGGTGTGCCGCGTATCGTGGATTACTTCAATGGCTGGGCAATGGCTATCCCGGAACTGAAGGACGTACTGGTGGTGCGCTACGAGGACATGCGCGCGGACCCGGGTGCGGTGCTGGCAAGGATCATGGAATTTACCGGGACCTCGGTCAGTGACGAGCAGGTGCGCGAGGCGGTGGAGTTTGCCGCCTACGACAACATGAAGAAAATGGAACAGGAAAAATTCTTCAAGGGAAGCGGTGCGCGGGTGAAGCCCGGTGACAAGGATAATCCCCAGTCCTTCAAGGTGCGCAAGGCCAAGGTTGGCGGATATCGCGATTATTTCACCGACGAGCAATGTACGCAGCTGGACGACATGGTGGCCGCGCTTGACCCCATATTCGGCTATGGGGAGCGGGCACAATGAAACTGGCCCTGCAGAATTTACGCCAGGCAGGCCAGACGGCGCGCAAGAAGCTGTCCCGCCGCATCCTGCACTGGCGCATGCGGGGCCAGTCGGAGGCCGAGATCCTCCAGGCCGAGCGCAAGCTGCGGGGCGTGGAGCAGTTCGACAAACTGCAGCGGGCCGACATTGTGGTGGTCTCCTTCGGCAAGAGCGGGCGCACCTGGTTGCGGGTGATGATCTCCCATTTGTTCAGGGTCATGTACGGCCTGCCGGATAACGCGATCCTGGGTTTCGACAACTTCCACAACCTGAACCGGTCAGTGCCGAAGATATTTTTCACCCACGACAATTACATCAAGGACTTCACCGGGGATTATGAAACCAAGCAGCCTTTCTACGGTAAGCGGGTGATCCTGCTGGCCCGGGACCCGCGGGACGTGGCGGTGTCACAGTTCTTCCAGTGGAAGTTCCGGATCAAGCCCACCAAGGTGGCGATCAACAACTACCCTCCGATGGGCAGCGATATCAGCCTTTTCGATTTTGTCACCGGCGACAACGGCGGCAGCATGCAGGCGGTGTCCGACTACCTCAACCTGTGGGCGAAGGAGGCGGACAAGGTGCAGCACTTCCACCTGGTTCGCTACGAGGACCTGCGGGCGGAACCCCACCGGGAACTTCGCAAGCTGCTGGATTTCATGCAGGTTGACGCCAGCGAGGAACATGTGAACGACGCGGTGGATTACTCTTCCTACGAAAACATGAAGAAGATGGAGAGCAAGCAGCAGTTCCGGCTGGCCGGTGGTCGCATGATGCCCCGGGACAAGGACAATCCCAACAGCTACAAGGTGCGGCGCGCCAAGGTTGGGGGGTACCGGGATTACTTTACCGACGAGGAAGTGGAGGTTATTGACCGGAAGCTGGGGGAGACGCTGGATCCGCTGTTTCGGTACAAGTAACCAGGAATGAATGGTGCGCAGTGCGCACCCTACGGTTACTCCGATCTAAGGTAGGGTGCGCTCCTCGCACCATTGAACCCAACCCCAATCAAGCCGCCTCAACCAACGCCATCGCATCCGTACGCAAATGCCCCTGGTCGATTTCATCGCGCAGCTGCTCCTCGGTAATTGCGCCGTCTTCCAGGGCGCCCTTGACCAGCCCGAAAAAGAATCTCTCCTGATTGGGATCCGGGTGGGCGCCGTAGGTGCCGGCGAATTTGTAGTCTCCGAACAGCGCCCTGCGGGCGCGGCGCAACCAGTGCCTGGGGGGGAACAGCTGGAAGGTATCCGCGGGGCGGTAGTCTATCTTCAGGCCGGTTTTCCAGGGCTGGGTCTTGCGCTTGGTGTTGTGCAGCAGCTTGGTGTTTTCGGTCAGCTTATCGAAGTCATTCCACTCGTCCTCGAACAGGCCAATGGTGGCCGGGTCCTCAAGCTTCAGGGAGATCCAGTCCATGTAATCGCGCTTGACCGGTTCGAACATCTCGGCGAAGTCCCTCTCGAACTGCCAGTGCTGGAGCCTGGCGCAGTCCAGCAACATCACCGAGCTGGCGAAGGCGCCCTTACGGCCCTTGCGCCCGGACTTGGGGCGACACATCAGGGCGGCGCCTTCCATGTCGCGGTTGAGGAGCTCCCATATATCGCCGATGGCGAAGATATCCGGGTCCATGACCACCGCCCGGCCCTGGTATTCCATCAGTTGCGGCGGAGCGAAGCGCAGTGGGGTGAAAGATTGCAGATCCTCATTGAGCCAGGGGCGCATCTCGCCATCGCGTCGATAGCGCTGCCCCTCGCGCTCCAGCATACAGGGGTAATCCTTTACCTCGATGAATCGCACGTCGAACTGGTCCGCGTGAGGCGAATTCTTCTGCAGCGAATAACGGCTCACCAATGCGCCGAGCATCTGCTTGTGGTTGGTATGGATGAAGACAGTGGGTTTCAAAAGTTTCTTCTCGCGGGTAATGTGTGGGGTATTTTAGCGCCGGCGCGTTTTTTCATAAACGACTGGCTTTGGCAATTTTTGGAGCAAAAGTTTCCGTGGCAGAGGTGCAAATCACGGTCTGGTGCCTGCTGGGCAGGAAGGCTGGGGATAATACACAGGTGCTCGCGCTGGCGGATGAACTTGGCTGGGGCTATCGGGAGAAACGGATACTGGCCCGTCCCTGGGAGTTGCTCACCCATCTCGGCCTAAGGGTTACCCTGGCGGGGATCGATCGCGGGAAATCCAGCCCCCTGGAGCCTCCCTGGCCGGACCTGGTGATTACCGCTGGTCGGCGCAACGAGCCGGTGGCGCGCTGGATCCAGCGTCAGTCGGGAGGCAGGACCGCCCTGGTGCACATCGGCCGCCCCTGGGCACCCCTCTCTGCCTGGGACCTGATCGTCACCACGCCCCAGTATTTCCTGCCGCAGCAGTCCAATATTCACCACAACACGCTGCCGCTGCACCACATGTCCGCGGGTGAACTGGAGAGCGCCGGGGCTGAATTGTGTGAGCGCGTGGGATCGCTGCCACGGCCGTGGATTGCGGTGCTGCTGGGGGGTGACAGCGGACGTTTCGTATTTACACCGGAAAAGGGTGCCCGCCTGGGCGCCCTGTGCGAAGAACTCGCCCGGGTGTCAGGCGGCGCACTGCTGGTGACGGACAGCCCGCGCACGCCCCGGGCGACCGGTGATGCCCTGCAGGCCAGGTTGGGCGTACCTCACAGATATCACCGCTGGGGCGAGGCCGGGCCGAATCCCTACCGCGGGTTGCTTTGCGAGGCGGATGCCTTCGTGGTCACCGGGGAGTCCATGTCAATGCTGGCGGAGGCCTCCGCGATGGGGCGCCCTCTCTTTATTTTCGACATGGGGGATGGCGAGGCGGCCTGGTGGCGACTCACCCATGCCTGGCGTTACAAGCCGTTGAGTCACCGACTGGCCATGCGCTACGGACCCGCCCGCATGCGCCGGGACGTGGGAAGGATACAGGATGCCCTGGTTGAGGACGGTCGGGCTTTCTGGTTGTCAGAGGATACCCTGGGGGATGGGGCTGCTGCCCTTGAGGCAGCGGAAACGGAACACCTGCCAGCAGAGGCGCTGGCGCAACAGGAACTACGGCATACCGCGGCGGCGGTCAGGCAGCTTTTGACACCGCGCTGAGCGGGTGCAGCGGTGCCGGCGGCAGGTCCGGCGTTCTCTCCAGCACCTCGAAGGCGTCATGGCGTACGTGGTTCTGGGCCATCTCGTTGCGCAGGAATTCCTCGGTAATCTTGCCTTCAGACACGCATTCCTTGAGCAGGCCGAAGAAAAAGTTCTCCTGGTTCTGGTCAGGGTGCTGTTTATAGTTGCCCAGGAAAGCGTACTCCCCGAACAGTTTGCGCCTGGCACGCATCACCCAGGCGGCGGGCGGAAACAAGCGGAAACGCTCGGCCGGGCGCCAGTCGGTGGGCAGGCCGGTTTTCCAGGGCTGGGTCTTGCGCCGGGTGGTGTGAAGCATCTTGGTTTCGGTGGTGAACTTGTCGAAGTCATTCCACTCTGGCTCGAAGAAGTCGATGGTGTCCCGGTCTTCCTCCTTGAGGCAGATCCAGGGCTGGTAGTCCTGGGTAAAGTCGAACATGGCCTCGAATTTCTTCTCAGCGTCCCAGTGGGTCAGTTTGGCGCAATCCAGCAGCATCACACTGCTGGCCATGCAGCGGTCCACCAGCCCCTTGGGGCCGGAGCGCATGCGGCACATGATGGCCTTGCCATGCATGTCGCGGCTCAGCAGTTCCCACACGTCGGTGGCGGCGAAGATGTCCGGATCGATGACTACCGCATGGCCCTCGTAGCCCATCAGCTTGGGGGGCATGAACCGGGTCGGGGTGAAAGACTGCAGGTCGTCATTGAGCCAGATCCGCTCGACGCCGTCGCGCAGGTACTCCTGGCCTTCACGGGCGGCGAAAAAGGGGTAATCCCGGCTGTCCATGATCTGCACGTCGAACTTGTCGTTGTTCTGTGAATAGCGGCGCAGGGCGTGCTCTGCGACGATGGCGCCGGTGATTTGTTTGTGGTTGGTCTGGATAAATACGCAGGCTTTCATAGGGGTGCGGGATGGCTGTTAACTGGGGGGCAACTATAAAGCAAAGCGCCTGCCTTTTCTATTTACCAGGTCCCCCTGTGA
>JAACFI010000155.1 GCA_009937575.1 Haliea sp. | reverse complement strand
CAGGCTCAAGCATTCGTGACTGCATATGCCGCCGTGCAGAATCTATTCAATCTTGGCAGGCACCTGGTCAGAGCTCAACATTACCGGGATCTGAGGACAGGTGCGTTTGCAGAATGGGGTAGGGCGGTAGCTTGATTGATCAGTGCTAAAAATATTTGGGATCAGTGACTTAACTTGTCAGTACCGGTTCGAAGCCACCTACTCTATCCAGCTGAGCTACGGGCGCGTGGAGGATGCATTATACCGGCTATAGACCTTCCGACTCTGGTCTATAGATCTTTGGGTATCTGACTAGAAAAGTCGGACGCTCTTACTATAGCTTACCTTATGAATTACAGAAAAAATGGTGGGCCCAGAAGGACTTGAACCTTCGACCTGCCGATTATGAGTCGGATGCTCTAACCAACTGAGCTATGGGCCCGCTTCGCAGGGAAGGCGCGATTATAAAGAAGAATTGCGTTCGCGGACAGCCTCAAAGACCCGATCGTAGTCCCCCGTTGACCTGGGTGCTCGTGGCGTTGGTTATTGTCGCGTCGGTTCTCGCTATAATTCAGCCGAACTACCGGGAGCAATAGATGGGGCACGGTAAAATAAAGCACATGCAGATCAATGGCACGGTAGCATCCGGATTCGAGTCCGTAGGGAAACTTTTCGAGCACGAGATGCGCACCATGGCCGAGCGAAACGCCCAGCTCTGTGCGTACTATCGCGGGGAAAAGGTGGTGGATCTGTGGGCTTCCACGACGGGTGACGCTAGCTTCTCAGCGAGTTCCCTGGTCAACGTATTCAGCAGCGGGAAGAGCCTGGAAGCGATCGCAATCGCCTGGCTCGTGAGCAAGGGTCTGCTGAGCTACGACGCTAAAATCACCGAGTACTGGCCTGAGTTTGGTGCGAAGGGCAAAGACGGGTTGACCGTTGCCGATCTCATGCGCCACGAGGCAGGGCTTGCCAATTTCGATACATCCATCGATATGGAGGACCTGTTCACCGAGAATATCAAACTGAATGCCGTGGGCCGTATTATCGAAGCCCACGCGCCCACCTATAGCTCGGACGATGGTGGAAAAAGAGAATACCACGCCCTCACTCGAGGCTGGATCGTCAACGAGTTGTTTCGCAGGGTCGATCCCGCTGGTCGCACTATCGGCGAATACCTGCGGGAGGAGGTCAGTGGCCCACTCAACGCGGATGTGGTGATCGGCGTCAAAGAGCAGGAAATGGCGCGTATGTCCAGGGTACACCCGTTGGGTTTGGGCTATCAGTTCCTGCAGGGTCTGATACCCCGGATCCTGGGCCGGCGCATCGTACATAACGTGTTTCAGATCCTCAGGCGGCTCATCCGGATTACGCCAGCGATGATCAAGAGCCGCAGAACCGGTGCCACACCCCCTTTCTCGGGGATGAAAGGCATGGGATTCTTCAACGAACCGCGCTTTGCGAAAGGTGAAACCCCTTCGGCCAATGCAAGCTGCTCCGCCCGGGGACTGGCGAAGGTCGCTGCCATGATGTCAGGCGGTGGCAAGTTGGAAGACAGGGAGTTTATAAGCCAGGATGCCTGGAAGGCGGTGCACGAGCATCCTGTGAAAGCCCTTATGGGATCTCTCATACCCACCCGTTTCACCCAGGGCGGCGTGGACTGTTTCATGCCGTGTACTGCCGACAGTACGCAGGCCGAGCGTGACTTCAATGAGGGGCGGGAAGGATTCTATGGATGGATGGGTTTTGGCGGGTCCATTTTTCAGTGGCACCCCGGTCTGGACATCGGCTTCGCGTTTGTACCCACGTCGCTGCACTCACTGGATCTGGTCAATGAGCGGGGGAAAAGATACCAGGCGGAAATTCTGCAATGCGTAGCCAGGTTGGACACGAAGCAACCTGCGCCGGACCAGCGATCCGATAATAGCTCAGGCTAAATGCCCCACCTTCACCCAGATCAGCGTATCCACCTCCGCGTAGGGGTGGTGCCTGCTCAGGTGTGGGGAGCGGATCCAGGTACCCGTGGGGTAGCTGCCGTGTTCGTCCTTCAGTTCGCCGCTGATCACGTAGATTTCCTCCCCACCGAAGTGGCTGTGTTCCTGGAATCGTTCCCCGGCGGGCCAGTGTACCAGCGCGACCTGTTCGCCGCCGTGCTGGTGCAGGGGCAATACCTGCAGGTTGCCCTGGCCGGGCTGGAATTCCGCGCTGTTGGTGTCGATGACCACGTGGTCCTTGTCATCCACCTGGAACTGGTGCAGCTTTACCAGGATCACGCAGCCCTCCTCGCTGAAGGGGGCATGGCGAAAGCCTTCGGGATTGCGGAAGTAGGTGCCAGCGGGATAATCGCCGGTCTCGTCGGAAAAGATCCCTTCCAGCACCAGGATCTCCTCTCCCTGCGGATGATCGTGGGGGCTGAATCGGGCTCCGGGCTCGTACCGCACAATGCTGGTGGCATGGCCGCGCTCGGCCTCTTCCCGCGCCAGCGGCTTGCGCCAGACACCTGCCATGGGACTGGCCACCCAGTCCCGGTCCGCGGTGTGGATAACCACATGTTCGTTGAAATCCATATTGATCATGTCAGTGTTGCTCCTGAGCCGGCCTGTCGGCGGCGCGCCAGTGCCGGGTCGTCAGTATCTCCAGCTCGACTTTACGCTCATCCCCGGCCTGCACCAGGTCCGCGCTGGCCGCCAGTTGGAGGATATCGCCGCCGTGAAAATCCAGGATCAGCAATCCGCAGAACGGGTGCTGGACGATATTGCCGAGGGTATTGAACATATTGTTGCCCGGGTAATCTTCGAACACCAGCCTGTCCTTCTCGGTCCGGAGAAAACCAGGCTCGCCGCCCCGGTGGGATACGTCCGTTCCCCAGGCGCTGGCCCGGGTTGCCTGGTCGGGTTGCGCGGGTCCGCTGGAGGTGGCGATGAAAAATGTGTCGGTTCCCGCCGCCAGCGCCTGCGCCGCGGCGCTCAGGCCTTCGGTATCCTGTAGCTGGTATGTTCCCGCGAACAGGTCCGCCGGCCAGGGCCGTTCGTTGATGTATTTGGGGCAGTTGCCGTATCCCTGGTCGATCAGCATACGCCATTGTTGATCCTCATTGGCAAAAACGGTGGTATTCAGCCGGTTCCGGCGACGTGTGGCCAGTTCGATGCCCAGCAGGCCGAGGGTGTCACCGGCACGTACCGCGACCCCGGTCGGGTTGCTGGCGCGATCCCAGTGCACGGCACACTGGTTGCGGTCTTCCTCCACGGCAATGAAGCCGGGCTCCCCGGTGATCAGACCAGCCCAGGGCTGGCCGTGTTCATCCGTATGGGCACTCACCAGGAACGGCAGTTGCCGAAAAAATTCCCGCTGTGGTGGGTTGAGCTCCGCGGTCAACATGCGCTGTCCGCGCTTTTCTGCTTCTTCTCGCACCCCCGCCATGGATTGAACCGCCCGCTCCCCGGGATGAAAGGGGCTGGTTGATACGGCGTCCTGACTGGTTTCTGTGTTCATGGGAGAATCCTCCTGGGTTAATTACGCGGCTGCCGGGACCTCTGTTCTCGGCATGCCGACAAAGCCCGGCAATGCCTCGATGGAGGTAATCCAGCGGCGGATGTTGGGATAGCCGTCGAGGGAGACATGACCTTCAGGGGCATGGGCGATATAGGAATAGGCCGCCACGTCGGCAATCGTCGGATGCTCCAGGGCGAGCCACTGGCGGTCGACCAGGTGCTTATCGATGGTTGTCAGCAATTCGTGGCTTTTACTGATCAGGGCCGCGTGGTCAAGTGGAGCGTTGAACACAGTGACCAGCCTGGCGGCGCCGGGACCGGTGACCACGTCCTTGTTGGCGGTTGCCAACCAGGTCTGCACCTCCGCCATGGCCACTGGCTCGATCGGCAGCCACTGCGGGCCGTAGGTCCGGGCCAGGTAGGTGAGAATGGCGGTGGATTCGCGCAGCACCAGATCGCCGTCCACCAGGACGGGTACCACGCCGAAGGGGTTCAGTTGCAGGAAGTCCGGGGTCTTCTGTTCACCTCTGGTCAGGTCGACCTGGACCAGCTCGTAATCCAGATTGAGCAATGAAAGCATCAGCCGTACCCGATGGGCGTGGCCGGAGAGGGGGAAGTCGTACAGGGTAATCATGGTCATCTCCTTTTGCATTGTTTGGGGAGACAGGTCTGTCTCCTGAAGTGAATAATAGGTAGACAGACCAGTCTACGTCAAGTCCGATTTCCAAAAAATCGCCTGTAGACGCTAAAAAATCACGTATCTTTATGATAAATATAGGTAAAATAATCAAAAAATATTTCCCCAAGAACACCCTTGTGCTGGCCCAAGCGACGCGCTTTTGATTATTCTCTGGCAATATGGAGACAGATCGGTATACTCCGAATAAGGAGGTAGACAGAATGGGAACCACGACTGCCAGTCGCCGCGACCACCTGGTCGACACTGCTCTGAAGTTGTTCTGCAAGAATGGGTTTCGCGCCACCGGTATCGACACCGTGCTCGGAGAATCCGGGGTGGCGAAGAAAACCCTGTACAACCATTTCAAGTCCAAGGATGAACTGGTCATCGCCGCATTGCAGAAACGCGATGAGGATTTCCTCTCCACCATTCGCGAGGTAATCGCCCGCCGTACACCGGAACAGGAGGGCGATCCGCGTATGGCCGGCGTGCTGGCGTTCTTCGATGGCCTGCACGAGTGGATCACCGGGGAGGGCTTCAATGGCTGTACCTTTATCAATGCCTCCGCCGAATACCCGCGCCGGGACGACCCGGTGCATGTGGCCTGCGCCAACCACAAGAAGCTGGTGTTGCAACTCCTGCAGGAATTGCTGGTAGACCTGAAACTGCCCGATCCCCAACTGGCTGCCAGGCAGGTCGCCCTGTTGGCGGATGGCGCCATTGTGTCGGCCCACACAGCCGGCGACCGGCAGGCGGCGTTGTGTGCCAAGCAGGCCGCCAGGCAGTTGCTGGAAAACTGGACCTGACTTCCACAGCGAACCTGCCTCCAATTAGCCAAATTCGGCTATGCTTGTTGCCAGGATGCGTAGAACACTAATAACACTGGGCGTTGTCTCAACATTGAGTGGCTCGGCTGGCTGGGTGTCTGCCGCGACTTTCGCCGTGCGCGATGTACAGGGAGTCTTCAACGGCAGGCTGTCCTACGGTGCCCTTTACCGGCTGAAGGACCAGGACGAGGACCTGATCGCCATCGCCAGCGATGGAAATGCACGCTCTGCCAACACCGACGACGGCAACCTGAATTACAGCGAGGGCCTGGTTTCCAGCACCGTGCGCGCCACCGGTGAAATGGCCCTGAGTTGGGGGAACCTGGGGGCTTACGTACGCGGCGCCGCCTTCTACGACTTCAAGAACCAGGCGAGTGACCCCGCCCGTACGGAGTTCGACAGCGATGCGGAAAAACTGGTGGGCTCGGACGTCGAGCTGCGGGAAAGCTACGTCAGCTGGCGCATCAGGCCGGGGGGTATGCCGGCCCTGATCCGCGTCGGCCAGCAGATCATTAACTGGAGCGAAACGACCTTTGTCCGGGATGGGCTGGACGTCATCAACCCGGTGGACCTGGTGACCGTATTGCAGCCCGCCAGTACCCGCGATGACCTGCGGATTCCCCAGCGTATGCTGTGGGGAGCGGCCAATATTACCCAGACCTTTTCTCTCGAGGCCTACTACCAGTACGAATGGGAGCCGGTGGAACTGCCCCCGGTGGGCTGGTTCTTCTCCAGCAATGACGGCATCGGCGGGGAGGGGCTGCAGTCGTGGATGTACGGTGACGGCCTGGTGTCCGACCTGGGGACCAACCTCGATGATTACTTCTCGCTGCCGGAAGGGACGCTGGGATTTGACGAGGATTTCCAGCGCCTGCCGGGTCGCAACCGTGACAAGGCCAGCGACACCGGGCAGTTCGGCATGGCGCTGATCGGGATCCTGCCGGATAGTAACGCCACCAAGGTAGGCCTGCATTACATTCGCTACCACAGCCGCTTTCCGCTGATCATGGGCCGTACCGGCGATTCGGCGGCGGTAGCCTCCACCGCTGAACCCCTGGTGGCCGCACGGGCATCCGCCCTGGAGTCCATCTATCTCGAGGAGGGCCTGGACCCGGTAGAGGCGGCGACAATGGGGCGCGAAGCCGCCGAGGAGCTGACCCTCAGCCGTTATGCCAACGAGGCCTCCTTCTTTGCCAGTTACCCGGAGGATATCGACCTGTTCGGTATCAGCTTCAGCACCGCCCTGCGCCAGACCGGCACCCTGTTTGCCGGCGAGATCAGCCACCACCGGGATTATCCCTTCCAGCTGGCCTTCAACCCGCTGCTGGAGACCGTATTTTCTCCCGTGCTGTTTGACACCGACGTGGGCGATACCGCTCTCGGGAACTTCGGCCCGGGAGAAGTGATCGGGGGCTTCACCCGGCTGGATCGTACCCTGGTGACCGTTGAGGCGGCGCAGATTTTTCGCGGGCGCCTGTGGGCTGACCAGGTACTGCTCAGCGGCGACCTCAGCTGGGCGGGGGTGCACGATATACCCGGTGGCAGTGAGCCGCCACTGACCTCGGATGACGAGGACTCCTGGGGTTACCGGGTGCAGGCGGTGGCCAGCTATTCCGGTTTACTGGGCGGTATCACGGTTGCGCCCTTTATCGCCTTTTCCCATGATTTCGACGGCACCACGCCGGCACCGGTCAGCACCTTCGTGGAGGACCGCAAGAGTTTCACCATCGGCATCCGGGCGTTTTATATCAATCGCATCGTGGGGGAACTGCGCTACAGCGGATTCTCCGGCGGAGGGCGCGCGAATATGCTGCGTGATCGCGATTACATCCGCTTCCAGCTGAGTTACTACCTGTGATCCGCCGGCTGTTGCTCTTTATCCTTTGGCTGCCCTGCGGATCTGGCTGGGCGCAGGGCTTGGGCACCGCACCAGGGCTGACGCCACTCGGAGCGGAGCAGGCGGGAAACGCGGCGGGGACCATTCCCGCGTGGACCGGGGGCATTACCGAGCCTCCGGCCAGTTATCGCGAAGGTTATCACGAAACCGATCCCTTCCCGGATGACCGGCCCCTGTTCCAGATCAATGCGGCCAATGCAGGGCAGTACGCAGAATACCTGACGCCGGGACAGCGGGCCCTGCTGGAACGCTACCCGGATACCTGGTACATGAATGTCTACCAGAGCCGCCGCAGCGCCTCCTTCCCTGAGTATGTCTATGATGCCGTCGTTGAGAACGATCGCTCGGCCCGGGTGGTGCTGGAGGGCAGCGGCGGCGTGGAAAATGCCCGCGTCAGTTCGCCTTTTCCCCGGCCGGAAAGCGGTGTCGAAGTGGTTTGGAACCATAACCTGCGTTTTCGCGGCCTGCGTGTGAGCCGCATAGAAGGCGTTGCCGCCTTGACCAGGAGGGGGCGTTATACCCCGGTGCTGTCCCGCCAGGACTGGGCATTTCCTTACAGCGTTCCCCACCCCATGCCTTTTACCGAGCGTTATCCCAATGTACTGCTGGCAATAAAATCGAAAGTGATCCAACCCTCCCTGCTGTCCGGTGATGGCACCTTGGTGTTCGAGACCATCGACCAGACCCGGGACCCGCGCAAGGTGTGGATCTACCCCAGGGCGCTGCGTCGGGTGTTGCGCTCTCCGCTGTTCGGTTACGAGATTCCCGCTTCCAATTCCGACGGCCTGCGAACGGTGGACGATTTCGGTCTCTACAACGGCCCGCCGGATCGTTTTGACTGGAAGCTGCTGGGGAAAAAGGAAATCTATATTCCCTACAATGCCTATCGCCTGCACGGCCCGCGGGTCGACCATGAGGACATCGTGCGTACCGGGCACATCAACCCGGAGCATGCGCGTTACGAACTGCACCGGGTGTGGGTGGTAGAGGGCGCCCTGAGGTCTGAATCACGCCATATCTACGGCCGGCGGGTATTTTTCGTGGACGAGGACAGCTGGCAGATCGCCGTGGCGGACAGCTACGACCGGGACGGCGAGCTGTGGCGCATCAATGAAGCCCACGCCATCAACTACTACACGGTCCCGGTATTGTGGTCCACTCTGGAGGTCTACCACGACCTGACAGCCGGGCGGGTGCTGATCAATGGCCTGGATAACAGCCACAGACCCTATGATTTTCGCACTTCGGCGGACGCGCGGGAATTCAGCCCGAATGCGCTGATCTACTACTTGCGTTGAGGTGGGATGTCTTGTTTGCGCGCCGGCGGCGCCAGCTGACCGTCGAAAATTGATCTGGATCAACGGCCCTTCAGTTACCCAAGGAATCCCGTCTTCCGTAGGCTATACATAGACCAGAGGCGAATAGCTCCGCACCGGGGGCATTGCTAGCGTCGAGCGAGAGAATCAGAAAAATGCCGACTGCGTCGCCAGCCACTCCCTGTGGCTGGCTCATTGCCGTTGGTGAACGAGAAACCGGGCACGGAGATTCCGTCATGAACGCATCTCAAACCTTCTACGATGTCTTCCGCCAGCAGGGTATCAGCCGGCGATCCTTCAACAAATTCTGCTCCCTGACCGCGGCCTCCCTGGGCCTGGGCCCGGCCTTCGCGCCTAAAATCGCCCACGCCATGGAGACCAAGCGTCGCACGCCAGTGATCTGGCTCAACGGCCTGGAATGCACCTGCTGTTCCGAGAGTTTTATCCGCTCGGGACACCCCCTGGTCTCCGATGTGGTCCTGTCCATGCTGTCCCTGGACTACTCCCACGTGCTGATGGCCGCCGCCGGGCACCAGGCGGAGGCGGCCCTGGAGGAGACCCGCCGGGATCACTCCGGCGAGTACATCCTGGCGGTGGAAGGCAACCCGCCGCTGAACGAGGATGGCATGTTCTGCTTCGTCGGCGGGCGCCCGTTTCTCGAGCAGCTCAAGGAGATGGCTGCGGGCGCCAAGGCGGTGGTCGCCTGGGGTTCCTGCGCCTCCAACGGCTGTGTGCAGGCGGCCAGGCCCAACCCCACCCAGGCCACGCCCATTCACAAGGTGATCCACGACAAGCCGATCATCAAGGTACCGGGTTGCCCGCCCATCGCTGAAGTCATGACCGGTGTCATCACCTACATCCTGACCTTCGAACGGTTGCCGCCGCTGGACCGGCTGGGCCGGCCGAAGATGTTCTACGGCCAGCGCATCCATGACAAGTGCTATCGCCGCCCCCATTTCGATGCGGGCCAGTTCGCCGAGACCTGGGACGACGAGAACTCCCGCATGGGTTACTGCCTGTACAAGATGGGTTGCCGCGGGCCCACTACCTACAATGCCTGCTCCACCGTGCGCTGGAACGAAGGGGTGTCCTTCCCTATCCAGTCGGGACACGGCTGTATCGGCTGTTCCGAAGAGAATTTCTGGGACAACGGGCCGTTCTACGAGCGGCTGGCGGAGGTCAAAACGCCCCTGGGGGTGGAGGCCAACGCGGACAAGATCGGGCTCACTGCCGCCGGCGCCATCGGCGCTGGCGTGGCGGCCCACGCCGCGATATCCGCCCTGACCCGAGTACGCCACTCCAACTCCGGAGAGTAAGCCATGACAGTTCAAACCCCCAACGGTTTCACCCTGGACAACTCCGGCCAGCGTATCGTGGTCGACCCGGTCACCCGCATCGAGGGACACCTGCGAATCGAGGTGAACCTCGACCAGGACAACATCATCCGCAATGCCGTGTCCACCGGCACCATGTGGCGCGGTCTCGAGGTCATCCTCAAGGGTCGCGACCCGCGCGATGCCTGGGCATTCACCCAGCGTATCTGCGGTGTCTGCACCGGTACCCACGCCCTGACGTCGGTGCGGGCGGTGGAGGACGCGCTGGGTATTGCTATCCCGGAAAATGCCAACACCATCCGCAATATCATGCAGCTGGCCCTGCAGGTGCATGATCACATCGTGCATTTCTACCACCTGCACGCCCTGGACTGGGTGGACGTGGTGTCGGCGCTGTCCGCTGACCCCAGGGCCACCAGTGAACTGGCACAGTCCATCTCCAACTGGCCGAAATCCTCACCGGGCTACTTCCGCGACCTGCAGTCGCG
>JAACFI010000542.1 GCA_009937575.1 Haliea sp. | reverse complement strand
CGGCGTCCCGGAAGATTGGTGAACTTTTCGCGAGAGTGCAGGACTTTCTAACCAAGCCAGAGCTGACAATTTACTCGCAGCATACCGTTAATCCGCCTTATACTTTTAGGCTATATCAATCGGTCAATTCAGTCCGGATATCCAGGTCGCCGTGCAGCGTTTGATGCACCGGGCATTTGTCGGCGATTTCCAGCAACCGTTGACGCTGCTGCTCGGACAGATCCCCTTTCAAAGTGACATATTTCTGCAGGATTTCAATCTTCCTGGGTTCTGTAGCGCAGCCTTCACAATCGGTTATATGTTGACGATCGTGTTCCAGTTCCACGGCCACATCGTCCAGTGGAATATTCTTCCGGTTGGCATACATGCGAATGGTCATCGACGTGCAGGTTCCCAGGGCTGCCAGTAGATGCTCGTAGGGATCGGGACCCAGATCGCCGCCGCCAACGGATGTTGGTTCATCCGCCAGCCAGACATGACTATCCGAAAAGACAGTGCGCGTAAATTGCTTGTTTTTTTCAGCGACGCTTACATGACCTTTGCTTAGCGTGCTCGGTTGCTGCGAGACAAGCTCAGCATCGGTAACAAATCGAGTTGCCCAGGCGGCAATGGTGGTAGCGACATATTCTGAATCGCGGGTTTTGGTCAGCAGGTGATCGGCATCATCCAGACTCACAAAGCTCTTGGGGTGTTTTGCCGTGCGATAAATTTTTTCCGCTTCGTTGATGGATACCGTCATATCAACAGGCGAATGAAATACCAGCAAGGCCTTTTTCAGCTGGGCAATTTTCTCCTGCTGGTTTTGCTCCGCCAGATCATCGAGAAACTGTTTCTTGATGGTAAATGGACGACCAGCCAGGTTGACCTGGGCACTGCCCTGGGCCTCTATGGCTTTCACATCGCAGGCAAATTGCCTGGTGACGTGTTCCGGATCAGCGGGTGCCCCGATGGTGACAACTCCAACCGCTTCAGGTACTGCATGGGCAGCCGCCAGTACGGCAGCACCACCCAGGCTGTGCCCAATCAACAGGGCGGGTGCTCGATACTGCTCGCGTAAGTAATCTGCCGCATGGACCAGATCGGCGATATTGGAAGAAAAGCTGGAATTGGCGAAATCACCATCGCTGCTGCCCAACCCGGTAAAATCAAAGCGCAAGACCGCGTAGCCCCTGGCCACCAACGAGCGTGCAATACGAGATGCAGCCACCACGTCCTTGCCACAGGTGAAGCAATGGGCAAACAGCGCAAAGGCCTGGGGATTGTCATCGGGTGTCTCGAGCAACCCGGCGATGGTCAGTCCGTCAGTTCCCGGAAATTCCAGCTTAGTACGGCGACTTGGCATATCAGCTCCCCTCGTTGTCCGAGCTTTGTCAGCTATCGCTTAAGGCTCCGCTGAGGCATTACCGAATTAATCAGAGGTGCCTTAACATAGACTAAAGGATGCATTCAGACAAATCAGGTTCCCCCCCAGGCGATAATCCCTGGGAAAAAAACTAACCGGCCTCTACACACCGCCGAGAATGGTGTCACGGATCATCTGCGAAGTATCGATTTTGAACCAACAGGGCAATGGCGACCCCAACAAGCATGGCCAGATAGGCGGGCAGGGCGTGGGCGGAAAGCCCCGGTATGGCATTGAGCAACAACACATCATTACCGCCGGGCACCAGGCTGGCTCCCAGCCCCATAAAGGCACCCCCAAAAAAATACCGGAACCACCTGAGTCGAGGCTGAATCGCGATTATGAGTTTATGCTGAGAAATCGATGACGCCACGATGCCTCCCAGGTAGGCCACCAGCAGCCACCACAGCAGACCGGGGAAAGTGCTGTAAAACGGAGAATCGGGAAACAGCAGGTTAGTAGTGCCTTGAATGAGGGTATAGGTATACATCCAGGTGCCGACCAGCGCAAATAGAATCCCGTTGGCGATACCTAAAAGTGCGGCGGACGATGACAGTTGGTACTCCCCCGCCAATAGCCGACTCATGCACTGCGAGAGTCTGAATCCGCGGAACAGCCGCAGCAGTTCCACGAGCATCCAGATCGATAGCACCACCAGCAGGATGTCCCGGTGTACGGGGTGAACCACAACAGGGAGGTCTACCGGCCTGGCCGCAATACCCGGCACCTGCACAAGAAACGCTCTACAGATCATGGCACCAATGACCAGGCCAAAAATCGAGACGGCCATGCCGATGTTCCCGCGGCCAAGGCGGGTAAGCGTATGCAACGAACAGCCATTATTCAGGGCAGCTCCCAGCCCGAACAGAAACCCGCCGACCAGACCTGCCAGGCCGAAGGCGAAGTTGGTTTGAGCGGGAGACGAGATGCCACATAACCATTCCAGTAAAGTGGATATACCGAGTACCCACAATACGACCCTGGCAAAACTTAAAAGAACCGTGCCACGCCGCTCAAACAGTACTTCCTTGACCGCATTGACCGAGCACAGGTTGGTCCTGTCCGCGACGAATCCCATCAGGAACGCCAGACATATAACTAA
>JAACFI010000154.1 GCA_009937575.1 Haliea sp. | reverse complement strand
CAACGCTTTATCGCCCCCATTCCCGAGCCTTCCTCTTTCGACCCGGAAGAGGCCAAGACCTGGGAAGTGGGCATAAAGTCTTCCTGGTTGGACAATACCCTGCGCCTGAACGCGGCAGCTTACTACACCGACTACGAGGACATACAGATTATCGTGCGCCAGGGCTTCGCCCCCCTCACCTTCAACGCCGGTGAGGCGGAAATCCAGGGCTTTGAAATCGAGACTACCTGGGTCCCTACCAGCGCCTGGATCATACAGGCGGGTGTCGGCTATATCGATGCCGAATACGACCAGTTGGATGAGTCAGTGCAGACAGTGGGAATCACGGAGAGTCACGATCTGCCACAAACCCCGGAGTGGTCTGCCAACGCGGGGATTGCCTATACCGCCCAGTGGGGCAACTGGTCCATTACACCCCGAGCGGACTGGGCCTACACAGACGACGTGTACAACAACGCGGTGAACACCCCGCAACTGCTGCAGGAGTCCTACAGTCTCTACAACGCCGCCCTCACCGTGGAAAGTGATGACGGAACCTGGCAGTTCATGCTGGCCGGTCGAAACCTGGGTGATGAGACCATCCTGGTTGCCGGTTCTTCCGGTTATATCACCGCCTCCGGCTATACCGCAGCGAACTACGCCCGGGAGCGGGAGTGGAGTTTTTCCGCAAAATACAGCTTCTAGTCTCTCCCTTTGACGCCCCCGAACGCAGTCGCTTTGGGGGCGTCCTTTTTGTAGACTAGGCCCCATGCCGGATATCATCGAATCACCACCGTTACAGCACCATAAGCGATACAAAACAAGGGATATAGAAACCATCCACGAGGCAGTGGCTGATATCCTGGTTCCACACAAGGTCGAGGTCTCCCGCTCAGGAGAACTGGACCGAGAAGCGGTGCTCCATCACGCCCCGCTACCCAACGGCGCGATTATCTACCTTGTTTACGGCACCGAGATCCGTGTAGACGTATCGCAACTGGGTTTCTTCCTGCTGGAATTTCCACTCTCCGGTGCGTCCACTACCTACTGCGGTGACGGCCGTGTTGCCAGCCGTGCGGGCCAGGGTGTCGTGGCCGGCCCCTACCAGCAGTTTGCCACCGAGTGGACGGTTGACTGCTCCAAGTTGTTGATCAAGCTGGAGAGTAATGCGCTGGAGAACTATCTCAGCACCCTGCTGGGCCGTCGGCAGATTCGCGCGCTGGATTTCAGTATGGCAATGGACCTGAGCAGTGCCACTTCGGCCAGCCTGCTGCGCACGGTGAAGTGGATACTGGGTGAGCTGGACCAGCCAGACTCTCTGGTCAATACTGCCACGTTGGCGGGACAGCAATACCAGCGCATGCTGATGTGGACCTTGCTTCACTGCCAGCCCAATAATTACTCCGAGGAACTGGCGGCAAGACAACCGCCCCAGGTACCCCACTACATACCTGAAACCGAAGCGTATATTCAGGCGCACTACGCTGAGCCGATCAGCCTGGAACAGCTGGTCGAACACGCCCATGTCAGCGAACGCACGCTGCTGGAAGGCTTTAAACGTTACCGGGACGTATCGCCTATGAAGCTGCTCAAACTCACCCGCCTGGACTTCGTGCACCTCGCACTGAAGGAGGCCGACCCCGCCATCAGCAATGTCACCGATATCGCACTGGGTAATGGCTTTTCCCAGTTGGGGAAGTTTTCCACTGAATACAAGGAGCGCTTCGGCGAATCGCCCTCTGAAACGCTGAAGGGCGATTCGGCAATCAGGACTTGAAGTGGGGCAGTACCTCCCTGCCCAGTAGATCCAGGGCCTCGTTGAAATCGGGGCCCAGGCAGTGCCCGAAGGCCACGTGGGTGACGCCTGCAGCGGCCATGGCCTCGATCTGCTGGATGACGTCCTCGGGTGTCCCGGTCACCGAACATTTCTCTACCGAAAGATCCGATACGTGGGATGCCCCGCGTTCGAAATCACCCACGGCGGCGGCCTGGCGTACCAGGGCGATCTCCTCCTCGGAAATGCCCGCCACCTCGGTCATCGGGTGCAGGTAGGGCAGGTAGACCGCCAGCACCCGTCGGGCTGTCTCCCGGGCCTTGTCCCGGTCGGCGGAGATTGAACTCAATGGCCCCGCAATAATCTCCACTTCCGCAGGGTCGCGCCCCACCCTGGTGGCACCAATGGCGACATTTTCCTTGAGAATGCTGACGTAGTCAGGGTTCCACAGTCCGTCGGACTTCACGCCGGCAGCCACCTCCCCCGCCAGCTGGCACATTTTCGGCCCCCAGGTGCCGATAAAAATAGGAATTTCGTCGCGCAGTGGCGGGCAGCGTAAAAACAATTCTTCTGTACAGGTAAAGACCTCTCCCTGGTAAGGCGTGTGTTCACCCTTGAGCAGGTGCCGGATAACCTCGATCGCCTCGCGCACCATGGTGATAGGTTTGCGCTGCTTCTCTATACCCAGGAATTCCCAGAAGGCGCCCCGTGCGATGCCACAGATCGCGCGGCCGCCGGTCAGTTCGTCCAGCACCGCCAGGTTCGCGGTGTGATAACAGGGGTGAACGATCTGCGGGGTAATAATCCCGGGGCCCACCTCTATGCTGTTGGTATGCTCCCCGATCAGGGTCAGCAGCGGCCAGGTCGGTTTGAACATCAGGTCGTCGTAGACGTGTATCTCGTCGAAACCGTAATTCTCCACCCGCTGGGCCATCTCGATATAGTCATGGACCGGGTAACTGCCCTGCAGGGCAACACTGAACTTCAACGGCATACCTGTACTCCTGGATGGAAAACACCTGAGTCAGAATATAGCAGCTGTCATCGGCAATGGTGCACATTGTGGGAAAAAAGTAGAATCATGCGAATTTACTACAGAGCTTGGTCTCACTTATGCGCAAATCCCGCCTGGTCCTAATGGTCATCTTTCTTCTGGTTGTCGCATTTTTCGCGCTGGCACCAGGCTACCTGGACCGGAGCATGAACCGGGTAGTTTCCGCGGAAACTTCGCTGGCGGTTGGTGAAGAGGCCGCCGCGCTACATGCTCGCCTGTCGGTGGTCGACCTGCACGCCGATCCACTGCTCTGGCGTAGAGACCTGTTGGTGGAGAATGACCACGGCCACGTGGACCTACCCCGACTGGAAGCGGGTAACGTGGCCATCCAGGTATTCGCTGCGACGACCAAGTCGCCCGTGGGGCAGAATTACGATTCCAATCCCAGCGATTCCGACATGCTGACCGGCCTGGTGATCGCCAATCGCCAGCCGGCGAGCACCTGGACAAGTTTATTCGAGCGCGCCCTCTACCAGGCCGACAAACTTGCGGAAATGGAAGCCCGCGCCCAGGGTCGCCTGAAGTTCCTGCGCTCTGCCAGTGATCTTGAAGCACTCGTGGCGGTTCGCGCCAGGGAGGGTCGCCCGGTGGGCGCTGTCATGGCGCTGGAAGGGGCTCACGCCCTGGAGGGCCGGCTGCAAAACCTGCAGGGGCTGTTCGACGCTGGCTACCGAGTACTGGGGCTCGCACATTTCTTTGATAACGAGGTCTCAGGGTCCATGCACGGCATCGACAAGTACGGTCTCACGGACTTCGGTCGTAAAGTCGTGGCACAGGCCGAGGCAATGGGGATGATCATCGACCTGGCACACGCGAGCCCGGCCGCCTTGGCGGAAGTGCTGGCATCAACCAGCCGCCCGGTGATTGTCTCCCACGGCGGTGTACAGGCCACCTGCAAGGTCAACCGCAATCTCAGTGACGAGCAGATCCAGGCGGTTGCCGCCAACAATGGATTGATAGGCATCGGCTACTGGGACGGTGCGGTGTGCGACACCAGCCCTGAGGGGATTGTCGCGGCCATGACCCACGTTCGCGACCTGGTAGGTGTTTCCTATATTGCCCTGGGGTCTGACTTCGACGGATCGGTGGTCACCCGTTTTGACACCAGCCAGTTGTCGGTGCTGACCCAGGCCCTGCTGGACGCAGGTTTCAGCGAGGAGGACATTGCTGCCATCATGGGTGGCAATGCCCTGCGGCTCTTTTACCAGCTATTGCCGCGGGAGTAAGGGCAGCGTCTATGCCCGATAACCGGGCGGGCGGGCCGTGGTGTGGTAATCCACTGACAACAGGTAATCTCCTGTCAACTCCTCCGCCAGGTTCCAGAGTTGCATAGCCATCGCCTGGTCGACAAGGTGATGATCACCACTGACAACCACCGGGTTACAGTCTTCGAAATAGGCGCCATTGACGCCCTCCAGTTGTGGATTGGTTGCCACGTAGACCTGGGTTGCGGCGCCCTGTTCCGGCGATTTGGCCACGATGCCCCCCAGCAGGTCGAACGCCCCTCGCAGCAGCGGGGGTGCCGTGCGAGCGATGTTGGTCTTCACCAGGCCGGGGTGCACCACATTTGACGTCACACCAATTCCTTCCAGGCGCCGCGCCAGTTCAAGTGAGAACAGCGCGTTTGCCAGCTTGGAGCGCCCATAGGCCTGCGTGGCATCGAACTCGCCCTCGCCCCTGAGGTTGTCGAAATCAATACCCACTGCAGGAGCTCGCCGGTAGGCCGAGGCACTGCCCACGTGCACGATGCGCCCTGAGCGCTTCGCCATCATGGTCGGCAGCAGTCGATTGACCAGCACAAAGTGCCCGAGGAAGTTGATGACAAAGTGCTTCTCCACGCCGTCGATCAATTCCAGGTCACCGAAGGTGTTGACGCCTGCATTGCAGATCAACATGTCCGGCGTCAATCCCATCATCTGCACCGCGGAGGCACAACTGATCGCCGTCTGGAAATCAGAGAGCTCCAGCATCAGTGGAGTGGTGGTTCCTTCCACGCTCTCGCAGGCTGCAACCGATTTCTCGATGGTCCTGGCGGTGCCCACAACATGCGCGCCGCGCTTTGCCAGCACCCTCATGGTTTCGTAACCCAGGCCGGAATTACAGCCGGTCACCAGCGCTATCTGGCCGCTCAGGTCCAGGCCCTCGGTGACTTCCTCAGCGGTGGAGTCAGCTCCAAAAGGCCCGATGGGGTAGCGCGTATCGAGAGTGGCCTCGTGGTCACCGCCGCTACAGCCAGCCACTACTGGCGTGGCAGCGGCGACTGCGGACATCTGCAATAACTGTCTACGACGGATATTCATCGACTTCCGGACTGTGATATCTCGAGATGTTGAAGGGTAATCATGGCTTCCTTCTTCTCAGAAATCCAGTGGCAGGGTGAGATGGTTGCGGTAAATAAAGTCGCGGTGTTCGAACAGGATGTCGGGCGGCTTTGCGAACTCGCCCATACTCGAATAGACCTTTCGAATGCCGGGATCCATCGGGTTGACCTCCTCCGGCAGCGGACGCAGGGTATTGGAAAAGCTGGCCCAGACAAGATCCAGCGCGGTCAGCGAGTCGCCGAGATAATAACGGCTGCCCCGGGTCTGCTGAGCTTCGAGTTCACCGGCCAGCAGCGTCAGTACCTGTGCCACAAGCGCTGGCGCCGCGGCTGCCGCCTGCTCTGAGTAGCCGTAGGCCTTCCCCATGGTCTGGCGCATGGAGGATAAGCCGGGATCGCTGGAGTTCATCAATGGCGCCATCATCAGGTGGCGTGCATTCCACATGTATCCCCCGGCGCCACAGATCTCGTTACACAGACCGAACATGCGAATACGCTGTTCAGGGTCTGCCGGCACCAGGGGTGGTTCGGGATTGAGGCGTTCCGCCAGCTCGATGATGTCGGCCCAGTTGGTGCGCGGAGGTTCGTCGTCCAGCACCACAACCGGTGCATTGCGGTGCCCGGTCCAGGCCACCAATTCCTCGTTCGCCTCGCTGGCCACCTGCAGCACGGGGATATATTCGATACCCTTGACGTCGAACATGTAGCGCGCGGCCATGCTCCAGGGTGCGGGAACCCCGGCTGTCAGGGCAATACGCAAGCCGCCCAGTTGGCTGGCTTCTGCGGGTGATTTATAGTCCATCATGACTCCTTTATATCGACAGTATATTAGAGCATTGTTTCCATTAAAAACATTGATCCAGGGCGAATTCGCCCGCCTGGCCTGCCTGATGTTCGCCCTGCAATTGGCCGTCCCGGTGTACGGCGCCACCTGGGAAACCGTCTTCGAGGAGGGCGGCGTAACGGTGCAGCGGCGCCCCTATCGGGATTCTCCCCTGATGGAGATGAAAGGCGAGGTACGGGTGGCGTCATCGCTCAATGCCCTCATGGCGCTGCTCAAGGATGCGGACTTCAATCGGCACTGGGTCTACCGCAGTGGTGGGGCGAGGATTCTGTCTGAGTCAGGCTATCGGCAGGCCTACGTCTACGGGGTGGTAGATGCGCCCTGGCCCTTGCAGGACCGTGATACGGTGGTGCGCTTCGATTACTCCCAGGAACTTGCGACGCGGGAGATCATCATCACCATTACCAACTTCCCCGAATACATACCGGCAGAGCCGGGCCTGGTTCGCGTACCGGACTTCGGCGGGTTCTGGAGACTGCGTCCCTTACCCACCGGGGAAGTGGACGTCACCTACCAGGTGCGCGGTGATCCCGGCGGTTGGGTTCCCGTGTGGATCGCCAATTACGCTGCCGCCGTGTCCGTGACCAGGACCCTTCAGAATCTGCCTCACGTGGTTGGGCGATATCAAGGCGCCAGTTCAGACCTCGTCAGGGAACTGGAGGTGCATTGAGCCCGCTATCGTTGTTGCGAGCGGTCAATGTGCCGACGCACTCTTCACATTTGATTTGCGAAATAAACCACCAAGATCGTCTAAAATCAGGTAACCCGACGGCACAACCAGCAGTGTCACAACTGTGGCGAACAGCACGCCAAAAGCCAGCGATACCGCCATAGGCACGAGGAACTGTGCCTGGACACTTGTGTTCAGCATTAGCGGCGACAGGCCGATAAACGTTGTCAGCGATGTGAGGATAATGGGTCGGCAGCGTGATACCGCCGCGTCAAGTACGATGTCGCCAAGGGGTTCACCGCTGGTCCGGCGATAGTTTACACTGTGCACCAGCACCAGGCTGGAGTTCACCACCACGCCGGATGCCGCGACGAACCCCAGAATCGACATGAAGGCGATACCGGAAACAAACCCGAATGTCTTCATGATCAGGTGGCCCCATACGGCACCCATGAAGGCAAAAGGAATGACACTCATGATGATCAGTGGCTGGATGTATGACTTCAGGGGAACTGCCAGCAGGGCATAGATGATAAACAGGGCCATGGCGAAAATGGGTACCAGTTGCGCGACATTTTCCGCCTGGTCTGCCTGCTGTCCTTCCAGGGTATAGGACACCCGCGGGTGACCGGCCATGATCGCCTGGATGGGACCCGAACGCAGGTCGGCTATCACTTCATTGGCGGTGATCCGGGTACGATCGACGTCCGCGATCACATTGACCACACGCCGGCGATCCGTCCGCCGAATCGTGGAAAAGCCCCTTCCCATCTCGGCCGTCGCCACGGTGGCGAACGGTACTTCAGAGCCATCGGGGGTTCGTATCCTCATCGAGTCCAGGGACCCCAGCGAACGGCGCTCTTCGTGGGTATAGCGAACCATAACGCGCACATCGTCCCGCCCGCGCTGAATACGCTGGGCCTCCTCGCCGTAAAAAGCCTGCCGCACTTGCCTGGCCAGGCTGGCCAGCGACAGCCCCAGTGCCTCTCCTGAAGGGAGGGTGTCGAGTTTGAGCTCCTGTTTGCCCTCCCGAAACGAATCGGTGACATTCATGACCCCGGGGTATTCGGCGAGCTTATGGCGTATCACTTCTGCGACCACGCGAAGTTCCTCAACGTTATCTGACTCCAGTTGGATATCGATATCGTTACCGGCGCTGAACAGGTTGGCATCGAATTTCAATTCGATCGCGTCCGCTATGGGGCCGTTCAGCTCGCGCCACAATTCGGCCACCTCGCGTGATTTTATATCGCGTGTCCGGCTGGGCGTCAGCTGCAGGATAACCTCGCCAAGATGATCATTGGCACTGCCGCCGGTCCCACTGCCACTTTGCGATCGAGGACCGACACTGGCTATGGTACTGGGCTGTTCACCCACCGCCGCCAGTATGTGGGTTACCGGCGGGGAGTCGGGATATTCCCGGTTCAATCGCTGCCTGACCTCACCTGCCGATTTCTCCAGTTGCTCTATGGCCTGGTTGGTCTTTAACCCACTGGTCCCCAGCGGCATGGTCAATTTGGCAATGACCTGGTCTGAGGCCAGTGGCGGGAAGAATGAAAATGGCAGGCGACCGCTCGCCAGGATGGCCACAGCCGACAGTAATGCCACGAAGGCGACCGCCGCGGAAACGTAACGCGCCTTGATAGCTGCCCGGGCCGCCGCCCGGAACTGAATATCGATAAGAGATTCCACTCGCTTTGCGAAACCCTCCTGCAATCGCAGCACATACCCGGCCAGGTACTGAAACCGTCCCGCGGCATGGAGTGCGAGCATTATCGAAGCTATTGCGATGGCAATGGCCAGGTAGGATCGCAGGTCCCAGGCAATGAAGGACAGCAGGATGGCGAAAATGGGCAGCAGCATGACACCGACCTCACCCACCTCGGAGCTTACTTTGCCATTCCCGAGGTGGGCGGGCAATACCAGCTGCGACTCGATCAGTGAGAAGGTCAGGCAACAAAGCACAGTGGCGGCGATAACCGACATCACCTGCCCCATGTTCCCGACACCGAAAAGCAGCGGCATAAATGCCGCTACCGTGGTCAACACACCAAAGGTTACCGGTATGGTAACCCTTTGTGCACCCTCAATCGCCCCTGCCAATCGCCCGACGCCTTCCTGGTGGCGGGCGTGAACGCTCTCACCGACGACGATCGCATCGTCCACCAGGATACCCAGTACCAGGATAAAACCGAACAGGGAAATGGCATCAATAGACATGCCCAGTGCATTGGTGAGAAAAATCGCTCCGAGGAACGCAACGGGTACCCCCACACTTACCCAGAACGCAATACGGGGCCGCAGGAACGAGGCCAGAATGATCAACACCAGCAGAAAACCTGTGCGGGCGCTGCTGAGCAGCGTATCGAGCCTGTCAGATAATATCCTGGAGCCGTCGTTCCAGATGGTCAGCTCCAGGCCCCTGGGCAGTCTAGGGCCTACATCCTGGATATATTGCTTGACGGTACCCGATACATGCTGCAGATCCTGCTCACCCAATCGGGACACGCGGATCAATGCAGCAGGCTTGCCATTAAATCGCAGAGCCTGGTCAGTATCGGCAAAGCCGTCTACAACCCTGGCCACGTCGCGCAGGTAAAGGCGTGTGCCATCGCTGCGGGTAGCAATGACCAGTTCCTCGAATTCATGCCCGCGGTAGGCCTGTCCCTTGGTTCGCAGCAGAATTTCCCCGGCTTCGGTCTTGATTGAGCCCCCGGGCAGGTCCAGAGAGCCGCTGCGAACCGCAGCCGCTACCTGGTCGAAACTGAGGTTGAATCGCCTGAGGGAGGCCTCGGATACCTCGATGGATATTTCATAGGCACGCGTATTGGCGACCGTTGCCTGGGTCACACCGGGCAGTTGTACGATATCGTCCCTGATCTGGTAAGCCGTCTCCTTCAGCGCCGCTTCATCTTCTGGCCCAGTGACGGCAATATCCAACACGCTCCTGCTGATGGTAACCAGGTTGACGATAGGCTTTTCGGTTTCCTCCGGGAAGGTGTCGATGGAATCAACCCGGTTCTTTACCTCGTCCAGCGCCTTGGATTCGTCCGCATCTTCGAATAGCTCCACCTGCACACCGCACATGCCCTCACTGGCATTGGAGCGAATCTGCTTGACGCCCTCTATACCCTCCAGTTCTTCCTCGATCCTCACGCATACACCTTCTTCCACCTCTTCCGGGGCCGCACCGAGGTAGGGAACGCTGATGCTAATGATCGGGATCTCAAGATCGGGAAAGGGTTTCATCGGCATGCTGGGCAGGCTGAGCAGGCCGGCGAGGATGATCAGGCCCATCAACAGATTGGCTGCTACATGGTTTTTGGCAAACCAGGCGATGATCGGCTTCATGAGGAGGACAGCTCCCCTGCAACGACGGGACGCACCGCCATACCCTGGATGGCATTACTCAGGGTGGAGAGGCAAAT
>JAACFI010000541.1 GCA_009937575.1 Haliea sp. | reverse complement strand
TTCGACACGATGATCCCGCCTTCGATGACGGACGTGAGCATGTCCGCCAGCTCATCGAGCGAGTGCTCGATCTTCATCGGGTATTTCTCGGCAATTCTCTCCAGATGTCCCATGAACTGCTCTCGCCAGCACAAAACGCCCTGCGCGTTGAGATTCCGAATCTCTTCCTCGAACTGGTGCGCCTCATAGGCAAACGAAGCAACCAGGCATCCGGGGTGCGTGCCCGGCAGATCTGCAAGCGCCTCCGCCATCAACTTCAGGAACAGCAGGTATTGCTGCAACGGGTCTTCGGTCAAAGACCGCGCTCGGTCCGACAGGTCGCCGAAAAACTTGCTGTCGTTCTCCAGGTACCTGAGCATCAGGTTCCGCGCGAGGTCGCTCTTGCCAGCGAAGTGGTAGAAGAAGCCACCCTTCGTGATGCCAGCCTCGCCGATGATTTCCTCGATCGAGGTACCCGAATAGCCCCGCTGCAGGATAATACTCTCGGCCGTGGCCAGTATGTGCTCGCGCGTTTGCGCCCCTTTTGCGCCCATTTCCGTCTCTCCCGACGGCAATTTACTGTACCTACCGTCTGGTTTTTAAATGTCGTGCTGCGAATTTCGCCCTAAAGCGCCCCGCATTACTTTTTAAGCGGCTGTTTTATATCTTTCTTTTAAGAAAAATCGAAAAAAGTACCGCTCGTCCACTGGATCATTGTCGAGGCCAAGCCTAGCATAAAACGTACCAACCAGTTGGTTTTTTAAACCAGTTTTACTCGACCGAATTGACCCGGAGGACACCAAAATGCCGACACCGATTGAGATCTTGCTGGACCCCATTTCCCTGGGCGTACTGGCGCTATATGGGGCGTTGATGCTCGTGGAAGCAATCGCGCCCGGCCGCAAACTGCCCTGGATCAAGGGCTGGATTCCCCGAGCGCTCGCCTCGTTTGGCGTCTACTTCTACCTTTCGTCGTACCTGCCACTGATCTGGGACGGCTACCTGGCCCGGTATCAGCTACTCGACCTCAGCAGCCTGGGGCCGATCGCCGGTGCCGTCGCGGGATTGTTCGTTTACGAGGGCATGGTCTATGCGTGGCACCGCGCTATGCACGAGTCTGACTGGTTGTTTCGCACCTTTCACCAGATGCACCACAGTGCCGAGCGCCTGGATACCTACGGCGCCTTTTACTTCAGCCCGCTCGACATGGCCGGGTTCACGCTGGTGGGCAGCCTGAGCCTGTCCCTGATCGTCGGCCTGAGTCCGCAGGCGGTGACATTGTTCCTGTTTGCCACCCTGTTCATGGGCATCTTCCAGCACATGAACGTCAAAACGCCGCGCTGGCTTGGCTATTTCATCCAACGCCCCGAGAGCCACACCATTCACCACGGCAAGGGACTGCACCGCTACAACTACTCGGACCTGCCGATCTTCGACATCATCTTCGGCACCTTCCGTAATCCTGCCGGGTTCGAGATGGACACCGGGTATTACGAAGGCGCGTCTGCCAGGGTGATGGATATGCTGTTGTGCAAGGATATTTCCTCGCGGGACCATGTACCGGCAGACGCAATGGCCGCATAGGAACTTGCGTAGCCGAATTTGCCGGAGTGTCTGTTAGCCGAGGGATGATCGTTTGGCGGAAAACCAGGGATGGGCGCCAAACGCATTCCTCGGCACAGGCTCATGACGGACTACAAACCAGTCGACTCCCCTGACGACCGAGTCGAGGTACTTTCCGAGCAGTGGCCGGATCCACAGAAGATGTGGAAGCCATCGAACAACGACGGGAATGGACTGCAGGCCGTGCGGACAGACCGTTATACGGAGTCGGCAGCTGCGATTGTCAACAGGTGTTATTCGCCACGACACCGACGACTGTCCACCACCCTTCCTGCCGATCTCCAGGTCATAGCCGGTCCCTTCGATCCACTCGCAAAATCGCCGCTCGAAGATCCACCCGCTGAGATAGTGAATTTCATCCCGGGATTCCGACCCGGGCCAGACCTTGACCGGGTTTCTCGCGCAAAATGGATGGCAGAGCTCCAGGTGTCCGGGCCGGGAAATGGCTTCCCACACCTCCTGTGCCGGTGCCTCAATCACCCTCTCGATGGACACGGGCCATCTGAACGTCATTTTGCGGTCTCCTGATCGAGACCCAGCAAGTCCGCAACCTCCTCTTCACCCTCCTCCTGGAGGTATTGCAGAAAGAGCTGCGCGGCACGTGACAGCCGTTTCCCCTCTCTGTGGGAAACGTACCAGCGCCGCCGTAGCGGGAAGCCCTGAACGTCGAGTATCACCAGCTCCCCCGCGTCGAGTTCGAGGCGCAGGCTGTGCTTCGAGAGGACGCCTATACCCAGCCCGCCGATCACGCCCTGCTTGATGCCTTCCGCACTGTCGAGCTCGATATAGGCCGAAATATCCAGGCCTTTGTCGTGGAACAGTTTCTCCACGGCTTTGCGCGTGCCGGAGCCACTTTCACGGCCGACGAATCGCTCCTTCGCAATCTTTGCGAGCGGGATTTTCTTCTTGCC
>JAACFI010000540.1 GCA_009937575.1 Haliea sp. | reverse complement strand
CCGGGAGTATCCCGGCGAACTGTTCAAGCGACACATCTGGATAAACCCGTTCTGGGAAGACGATGTCAATGAAGTCGCCGAATACATGGGTGTCCATCGAGTCATCTTCGGTTCGGACTGGCCACATATTGAAGGCATGCCCAGCCCGCTGGATTACCTCAAGGACCTGGAGCAGTTCGACGATCGGGAAACGCAACTGATCATGCGCGATAACGCGCGGGAGTTGAACACGCCGCAGCCACTTTAAAGCGGGATGGAACGGGATAGCCACACGTCGCTAACCGGAGCGCCGGCCGCCGGAGCGCCGGACCGCTCAACACAACAGAATTGTGCTCCGTCGACGTTAGTCGAGCAACATCACACTTCCCTCTCGCGGTCACGAGGACACTAACGACTGCCAAGGATAAAGCCTTCCACACTACCTAATAGGCATACTTATGCTATTAAATAGCATGCTGGCGCTGGGTGTACTGTTCCGCTGGAAAAAATGGCTGTAAGCCTGCGTGCGGTAGATAACCGGCCGCCAGCGGAGAGCAACAAACACCGGGGAAGCCAGATGGGGATCAGTAGGCCGGACTGGAACTGACTCGCTGAAAGCGTGCTAATACGCTGTTTCGTCCCACTTGATGAGCTGCTCCATGACGCGATCAACGGTAAATGAAGCCGGGCGCTGACGCGGCGGAAATTCCTTGAATGACGCAAGAAACGGGTTCAACACGGCCGTTCCGTGCAGAATCCGTGGTGTCCGTGCAGCCCACCATTCATTGTAGTTGTTGGCATTCTCATCCGCTTGCTCAAAAGGGTCACGGCGCAAGTGGAACAGCTTGGGCGTGCGCAGGAAAACATAGGGCTCTCGCCATATATCGAACTTCTTCGCCCGCTGTTCGGCAAAAACCATCTTCCAGTCGCCATCGCGCAATCCGACCAAATCCCCAGTGTCACTAAAATAGACGAAGTAGGTTCGCGGTGCCCGCTCTACCTGCCCGGTCAGGTAGGGCAAGAAGTCATAACCATCCAGGTGTACACGAAATTTCCTGTCCCCCGCAGCGTAACCCTTCTTCAGCTTGGCCGCCATATCGGTTACACCGGCTGCGTGCATTAGCGTAGGCACCCAGTCCAGGTGCGACATAATTTCATTGGATATTTCACCCGCTGGTATTTTTCCGGGCCATCGAACCATGGCGGGCACCCGATAGGATCCCTCCCAGTTACTGTTCTTCTCGGAACGATAAGGGGTAATGCCGGCGTCGGGCCAGGTATTGTAGTGCACGCCATTGTCAGTCGAGTAAATGACGATCGTGTTGTCGGCGATTTTCAGGCTGTCCAGCTTATCGAGCAGGCTGCCCACTTTTTCATCGTGCGCGACCATGACATCGTTATAAAAGCCCTGGCCATTGGATTTTCCCAGGTCTTTTGCCGCGGGGTGGGTAATATAGTGCATCCCCGTGGTGTTGAACCATACGAAAAAAGGCTTATTGGCAGCGTGGGATTTATCAATAAATTTAATCGCCGCCTGCAGGAACTCATCATCCACGGTTTCCATGCGCTTTTTGGTCAGCGGACCGGAATCCTCTATTTTGCCATCGGCATAAGAGTGAATGACGCCGCGTGGACCAAAGTTCTGCCTAAACCATGGCTCTTGCGGATAGTCCTCATTCTCAGGTTCCTCTTCAGCATTCAGGTGATATAGATTGCCAAAGAACTCGTCGAATCCGTGATTGGTCGGCAGGAATTCATCTTTGTCTCCGAGGTGATTTTTACCAAACTGGCCGGTCCTGTAGCCCAGCGGTTTGAGCAACTCAGCCAGGGTGGGATCTTCCTTGCGCAAGCCGATATCCGCTCCCGGTATGCCCACTTTGGTCAGTCCCGTGCGCAGCGGGCTTTGCCCTGTGATGAAGGATGATCGTCCGGCGGTGCAGCTTTGGTCGCCATAGTAGTCTGTGAACAGCATACCCTCTTTGGCGATCCGGTCTATATTCGGTGTGCGATATCCCATCTGTCCCAGGCTATATGCGCTGATATTGGTGATCCCGATATCATCTCCCCATATGACCAGGATGTTGGGCAGCTCCGCCGCGGCAGCGACCCGAGCCATCACCAAAAAAAGCCCCAGTATCACTCGCCGCGACAACGTTAATGAGAACATGGCTTCGCACCTCCCGGAGATTTGAGTTTACGCACTGTCGCCGGCAATAGCAGTACCCAGCGCTTTACCATAACGACGATTCATCAGTTGTATCAGCACTGTTATTGTTTTGAAATCGACCTTGCCTCCGGACAGGGTCACAAGGCAGCGTAAGGGCATTTCCCGAACGATGGCATCCATCATACGCTCTACCTTCTCGTCGATCCCCTGGTCGGACATTTTGAAAAGTGTTTTCTTTACCTGGCTCATGAGCAGCCTGCCAACCAGGGTGGCGCCGGCCTCATCCAGCGTGCTGTTCAAGTGGTAGGGCTTTACTGGGGTAACGGCAGGTATGTCATGCCCAAGCAGCGCAGAGAACGCCTTGTCATTGAAAT
>JAACFI010000539.1 GCA_009937575.1 Haliea sp. | reverse complement strand
TTCACGCACATGGGTCAGTTCTCCTCCGACTATCGCCATATGTTCGGGGAGAAGCCCAGCGAAACGCTGCATCGCATTCCTGCGCACCGCGGAGTTTGATTCGCGGTTGAGACTGGCCTCAAACCTCGCGCCGTTAAGCGATAAACCGGTGCGCCCCTTGCCTCCATAACTTCCTCGATCTCTCTGTAGAGTCTCGCGTACTGGTAGAACGGCACACGCGGAAACAAGTGATGAATGGAATGGTAGTTCTGGAACAGCCACAGCCATGTAACCCAATGCCTTGTTGATCCAACGCAGTGATTTACTGTTGCCACTGATCGAACCATGGATGGAGTCATGTGCGACGGTATAGCTGGCATACGTCAGCGCAGCCACAACGGGCACGGCGATCCAGAGAGACAGCGCGCCTGTGAGCGCCATTGCAACCGTCGCGAGATAAGCCGCTGTGACAACCAGGCCCAGAATTACGGTGGGCCACGCAATCCAGCCCATGTACTGGCTCGCGCTGGCAACCGCCTTTTGGTCCAGCACATCAGAATCAGTCATTGAGTCGCACCGTCAGATTGCCCAGTAGAGTGTAACCACTGGAGAGCCATTCATCATTTGGTGGCGGGGGCGTGATTGCCTTCGCCCCTGCGGGGCTAAGTTATGTCGATTGACGAACTTATGCGGTGTTCTGCCAGTTTGCTATCACCCGGTTGCTGCAAATCGGATCTTCCGGACACGAGAGAGATTCGCGGACTTCCTGGCCTGCCAGAGATCATAATTATCTTGCATGGCCAGCCAACTCTCAGGAGATCGGCCAACCGCCTTAGACAGGCGTAACGCCATCTCAGGACTCACGGCACTGCTTTCGGCAACGACACGCGCCAATGTAGACGCGGCTACTCCGAGACTCTCGGCCAGCGACCTTATACTAATGTCGAACGGCTCAATGTATGTCTCCCGGATAAACTCGCCCGGGTGCGGGGGATTATGCATAGCCATCAGTGATAGTCCTCGTAATCCAATACGTACGCGCTTCCATCTTTAAATTCGAAGGTCAGTCTCCAATTCCCACTAACCCATATTGACCATCGATTTCGTGCCCGCCCCTTGAGAGGATGGAGCCGATATCCTGGCACGTCCATATCCTCAATGGCTTGGGCGGTATCGAGGGCCGCTAATTGCAGTCTAAGTCGACCCGCGTGTTTGGCCTGAATTCCGGCTTTGCTCCCCGTTTCGTAGTATTTCCGCAGGCCTTTGTGCTTGAACGACTTAATCACCAACGGATTGTAGCCTGTTGCGCATCACGCAACAAGCTGCATTTCTCCTTAATGTGATCAAATACACAAAAAAGCTCGTCGAAGCGAGGCTTTCTGGCCGACTGCGTATGAACAGAGCGGCCGTAATTTCCACAATACTGAGCCACGTCGTCATCGTAGTAGCATATTGGCAGGTTCTTTATTTGACGGAATCAAATAGAAATGTGTCGCTGGCTAGCATACTCAGGGTCTCCCCTTCCGCTTGACGAGCTACTCCTCAAACCCGCTCATTCGCTGATTGATCAAAGCCTGCATGCCGAACTCGGCGCGACTACTACAAACGGGGACGGGTTCGGCATCGGTTGGTACAACACTGACGGCAAACCCGGTATCTACCGCAGTGTTACGCCAGCCTGGAACGATCAGAATGTCAAAGACCTGGCGCAGCATATAACTTCGCCCATGGTGTTCGCTCATATCCGCGCCTCAACGGGCACCCCGATTCAGCAGACCAATTGCCACCCATTCCGATATGGGCGCTGGCTATGGATGCACAACGGCCACCTCAGAGACTTCGACAAGGTGAAGCGCGACCTGTCTTTCGCCGTCGATCCCTCGCTTTTCGCGTCGATCGAGGGTTCTACGGACTCGGAGTTGTTTTTCTACCTGGCGCTGACCTTCGGCCTGGAAGAAGATCCGCCCTCAGCCGTCGAACGCGCGGTGGGCTTCATCGAAAAGACAGGGCGCGAGCATGGAATCGAGCACCCCATACAGATGTCTGTAGCAACCACTGACGGCGACTGGCTATGGGCGTTCCGGTACTCCAGCGAAGGCAATTCCTCCACGCTGTTTTACAGCACGGCGGTCGAGACCCTTCAGACCCAGTACCCCGAGCATCCGGTACTGCACAGGCTTTCTGCCGAAACACGGCTCATCGTCTCGGAACCGCTCAGCGACCTCCTGGGCGCCTGGAACGAAGTGCCGGAATCGAGCTGTGGCATCGTGGGCCACGGTCAGGACGAATTACGTCCGTTTCGACCGCAGTAGTCTACTTACCGCCGCGTAGACCTCGCTCTTAAATCGAATCCAGGGCGACTTCAAAGGCTTTTTTCAAACCTCCCAGCTTTTCGGCGCTGTGGTATCCCTGGTCCCAATCTTCCTCGGACAACAAATCGCTGACGACAAAGATTGCACTCACAGAGACTGAACGATAGGCGCCAGCTGCAAACAAGGCAGATACTTCCATTTCCACCGTAGCAACGCCGTCGGAACGATAC
>JAACFI010000016.1 GCA_009937575.1 Haliea sp. | reverse complement strand
GTCACCCCAGTCACTGGGTTCCCGGGGCTCGCGGCCGGCCATGATATCGTCGATCTGGTCGGAATCGATGGTCTCGAACTGCATCAGGGCGTTGGCCATGGCGTGCAGTTTATCGATATTTTCCTCCAGCAGGCGCTGGGCTGCTGAGTAGCATTCGTCGACGATGCGCCGCACTTCCTTGTCGATCTGCGTGGCCGTCTCATCGGAAATACCCTGGTGGGGCTGTGCGGCGCTGCGGCCGAGGAATACCTCCTCATTGGCCTCGTCATACATCAGCGGCCCCATCTTTTCCGACAGACCCCACTGGGTGACCATCTTGCGGGCGATTTCGGTGGCTCGCTGGATGTCGTTGGAGGCGCCGGTGGTGATGCCGTCTCTGCCCAGGGTCATCTCCTCGGCGATACGACCTCCGAACAGGCTGCAGAGCTGGCTGATGATATGCCGGCGGCTGTGGCTGTAGCGGTCCTCCTCCGGCAGGAACATGGTGACGCCCAGGGCGCGACCCCGGGGAATGATGCTCACTTTGTACACCGGGTCGTGCTCGGGCAACAGGCGCCCGACGATGGCGTGCCCCGCCTCGTGGTAGGCCGTGTTGCGCTTCTCGTCCTCGGACATGACCATGGACTTGCGCTCGGCGCCCATCATGATCTTGTCCTTGGCCAGTTCGAACTGGTTCATGCCCACGGTACGCACGTTGGCGCGGGCGGCAAACAGCGCTGCCTCGTTCACCAGGTTGGCGAGATCTGCACCGGAGAAACCGGGAGTACCCCGGGCGATCTTGGACGGTTCCACGTCTTCGGCCAGGGGTACCTTGCGCATGTGAACTTTCAGGATCTGTTCCCGACCGCGAATATCCGGCAGGCTGACCACCACCTGGCGGTCGAAACGGCCCGGGCGCAGCAGGGCCGGGTCCAGCACGTCCGGGCGGTTGGTGGCGGCGATGACGATCACGCCGTCATTGACCTCGAAACCGTCCATTTCCACCAGCAGCTGGTTGAGGGTCTGTTCACGCTCGTCGTGACCGCCGCCCAGGCCGGCGCCGCGATGGCGGCCGACAGCATCGATTTCGTCGATGAAAATGATGCAGGGAGACTGCTTCTTGGCCTGGTCAAACATGTCGCGCACCCGGGAGGCGCCGACACCGACAAACATTTCCACGAAATCCGAGCCGGAGATGGAGAAGAACGGCACCTTGGCCTCGCCGGCGATGGCCTTGGCCAGCAGGGTCTTACCGGTACCGGGCGCGCCCACCATCAGCACGCCCCGGGGGATACGGCCCCCCAGTTTCTGGAAACGACTGGGGTCCCGCAGGAACTCCACGAGTTCCTGTACGTCCTCCTTGGCCTCGTCCACCCCCGCCACATCGGCGAAGTTGGTAGTGATCTGGTCTTCGCCCAGCAGGCGGGCCTTGCTCTTGCCAAAGCTCATGGGGCCGCCGCGGCCACCGCCGCCGCCCTGCATCTGGCGCATGAAAAACATGAACACGGCGATGATAATCAGGATCGGGAAGCTGGCCACCAGCAGTTGCGTCCACACGCTCTGCTGTTCCGGCTTGCGGCCCTCAACCTCCACCTTGTGCTCCAGCAGATCGTCGATCAGCTTGGGATCCTCGACCATGGGGCGGATAGTCTCGAAGCGGGAACCGTCATAGCGCTCGCCGGAAATGGTTAGCCCGTCAACCACCACTTTCTTCACCTGGTCGCGCTGGATTTCCTCGATGAAATCCGAGTACCCCACCTGGTCCGTGGGACTCTGCATGTTGAAGTTGTTGAACACTGATAACAGCACAGCCGCTATCACCAGCCACAGAAGTAAATTTTTTACCATATCATTCAATGCCGTTACCTCGCCCTGGGTTACACACCGGTTTCCCAATACGCCCGCCGGCTCCGTGCGGGCGGGTGTGACAGCTAATTGCTCCTCAGATTATAGCCAAGTCCCGCCGCTGGCGGCAGGAGATCAGGATTGCCCTGTGGGCCTCCCTGTATTGATACGCGCTTACGCGGGAAAAGTATCTGTCCAATTTACTACAGTTGGGGCTAAGTCACCATGTTTCAAGTGGGGCTCTCTCACGCCCCCCGAAACCCCTTCGCCACCAGGTAAACCTCCCTGGAACGCGGCCTGGAGGCCTTCGGTTTGCGGGTTAATACCTTGTCAAAAGACCCCCTGGCATCCCGAATGAGCTCGTCAAAGCCCTCTCCCTGGAACACTTTGGCCACAAATGACCCCCCGGGCGCCAGCACCCGGCGGGCCATATCCAGGGCCAGCTCCACCAGGTACATAGACCGCGGCTGGTCCACGGCGTTCATTCCGCTCATATTGGGCGCCATATCCGAAATCACCAGGTCCACCGGGCTGTCGCCGATAGCCGCCAGGATCTGCTCGAAAACGGCCTCCTCGGTAAAATCTCCCTGAATAAACTCGACACCGGCGAGGCTGTCCATGGCCAGGATATCCGAGGCGATCACCCTTCCGTTGTGGCCCACCTGCTCCACCGCCACCTGGGACCAGCCCCCGGGGGCGCTGCCCAGGTCGATTACCGTCATCCCAGGTCGGATCAGGCGGTCCTTTTCCTGCAGTTCCAGCAGCTTGTAACATGCCCTGGAGCGGTACCCCTCCCGCTGGGCACGCTGCACGTAGGGATCGTCCCGGTGCTCTTTCAACCAGGACTTGCTGGAGGATCGTTTTTTCGCCATGGGGAATCGGTTTCGCCTGCGGGATCACTTGTGTAGAATGCACGCCCCCTCGGGCATCCGCGGGGCTATTGTACCTTGGAATCAATACATCACTATGAGCAAGAAAGCCAGTCAGGACATCCGGCAGCTGCGTGCCATCGCACACAAGCTGAAACCGGTAGTCACCATTGCCGGCAACGGTCTCAGCGAGGGGGTCCTGGCGGAGCTGGAGCGCGCGCTGAATGACCACGAGCTGATCAAGATCAAGCTGGCGGTGGGTTCGCGCGAGGCTCGCAGCCAGGTTGCCGATGAAATCTGTGACCAGCTCCGGGCCGAGGTGGTGCAGCGTATTGGCAATATCCTGGTTATCCTCCGTCGGGCGGAGAAGCCGGATCCGCGGTTGTCCAATTTGATTCGGGCGGTGTAGAGGTACCCCCATGGGTGAAATTCTCGAATTCCCCTCGCAACAGGCCCAGGGCCTGGCCTACCTGGACCGGCAGCTGCGCAGCATGCTGGAGGCCAGGGGTGCCGACCAGGTCCTGATCGATTTCGCCGCCGGGCAGCTGACGCAGACCTACGCGGAACTGGCGGAGTCCGAGCAGTACAGTTTCAACGTGGAATTACCCGCCGGCATCGACGAGGCGGAGCGCGACCAGTTACACCGGCAGATCACTGAAGGCCTGGAAGGCATCCGCCGGGAAAACCATGCGCTGATGCTGAAACTGGTGGCGCAACTGGTGCTGGCGGAAGTGAAGCTGTTCCAGCAGCAGCGGCGAGATTAACATCAGCTGAACAGGCCCGCGAGCTGGTATACCGCCACTGCGGCAGCGTAGGCGAACAGGAAGTAGCCGGCGAACATCTTCAACACCAGTGAGGTGGATTCGCTCTCCTTGGCCAGGATGGCGAGGGTCGACACACACTGCAGGGCGATGGCGAAAAACACCAGCAGCGCCAGCCCGGAGCCGATGGCCATGTCGCTGGCCTGGATGTGTTCCACCAGGGGCGCCATGTTTTCATCCGCCGCCTCGATCCCGAAGATGGTGCCCAGGGTGCCGACAAAGACTTCCCGGGCCAGAAACGAGGTGAAAATGGCCACACCGTAACGCCAGTCCAGTCCCAGGGGGGCGAAAAGCGGCTCCACCACCCGCCCCAGCTGACCCAGCCAGGACGCCCCGAGGTCCGCCCCGTAGTTGGGGAAGTAACCCAGCACCCACACCACCAGGGTCACCGTAAAGATGATCCTGCCCGCCTTGGTCACGAAGTGTTTGGCCCGGTTCCAGGCATTGCGCAGCAGGGGCCACAGGCCCGGCACCCGGTAGGGGGGAAGTTCCAGCACGAAGGGCAGGTCCGTGAAGTGATCCTCACTGGTACGCGACACCAGCCCGGTCACCAGCAGGCCGCAGAACATGCCAAAAAAATAGATCGCGAACATGGCCAGGCCCTGCCAACCCACCAGGCCACCCAGGGCGGTTCCCGAGGGTATAAAGGCGGCGATCAGCAGGGTATACACCGGCAGGCGCGCCGAGCAGGGCATCAAAGGGATGGCCATATAGGTGAGCAGGCGCTTGCGCGGCGAATCGATGGCCCGGGCGGCGTAGATGCCCGGGATGGCGCAGGCCACCCCCGACAGCATGGGAATGAAACTCTTGCCGGTGAGCCCGAACAAGCGCAGGGGCTGGTGGCAGATCAGCGCCGCCCGGGCCATATAGCCGGAATCCTCCAGCAGGCCGATGATGAAGGTCAGCACAAATATCTGCGGCACGAATACCAGGAAGGCGCCGATACCCCCGAACAGGGCGTCAGAGGTGAAGTCCCTCGCCAGTTGGTTGCCCACCAGCGGGACCACCGCGTCCGCCATTGCGCCCAGCACCCACTCCACCGCGTCCATGGCCGGCGCCGACCAGGTGAATATGGACTGGAACAGCAGGTACATGATGACGAAGAACGAGATGCCGCCGGTGACCGAGCTGAGGAAGAAGTTGTCCAGCCGTGCCTGGCTCCTGATCAGCACATCGCCCCTGGGCCCGTAGCGGTGGGCCAGCTGGTGGGCGCTGCCGCGCAGCAGTTCATCCGGCGTATCCAGCAGGTGGGCCCTGGGCGCCTCGCCCTCCTCCTCCAGGCTTTCCCGCAGCCGCCGGGTGATGGCATCCAGGTTCTTGCCGGAGCGGCCGGATACGGGCAGCACCGGGGTGTGCAGGGCATCGGAGAGCCCCTCCACGTCGAAATCCAGGCCGTGCTTGTCCAGCACGTCGATCATGTTGGCCAGCACAGTGACGCGCTTGCCGTGGCGTTCGCAGTCGCGAATCACCTGCAGGGTGAAATACAGGCTTTTTTCCAGCCGGGTGGCGTCGATGACACACAGCACATGCCGTACCGCGGGGTCATCCAGTGCGCGCTCGAAATAGTCCACGGCCACTTCTTCTTCCGCGGAGATGGCCTGCAGTGAGTATGTGCCGGGGAAATCGATCAGCTCGGTGTCCGGCATCCCCTGCAGGGCGCCGGTGCCCACATCCACGGTGATACCCGGGAAGTTGGCCACCTTCTGCTGCAGGCCTGTGAGCCGGTTGAACAGCAGGCTCTTGCCCGAATTCGGGCTGCCAATCAGGATGACTTTATCCATCGCCATCGATCAGCTTCACCAGCACGTGGGTGGCCACCTCGTCATCCAGGGAGAAGATGGTATTGCTGACGCGGTAGATCTTCGGCGCGCCGAAGGCCAGTGACTGCACACAGGTGACCGATTCACCCGGGTGGAAGCCGAACTCCATCAGGCGGATGCGGTACTTGTCGGCCAGGGCCTGGTCGTAAGCGAGGATTTCACAGCGGTCGCCGGCTTTGAGGGACCAGAGGGTTGGATGGGGACGGTGCGCAGTGCGCAGGGCCCGCCCCGCTTTATGGGGTGCCCTACGGGTACTCCGATTCGGGAATCCCATTAGGTAACCGATTAAATATGGTGCACCTGATCGATCTCGTACTCGATATCGCCGCCGGGGGCTTTGACAGTGACGACATCCCCCTCCTCCTTGCCGATCAGGGCCCGGGCGATGGGGGAACCGACGGAAATCAGGTTGTTCTTCACGTCCGCCTCGTCCTCGCCGACGATGCGGTAGGTCACGGATTCGTCGGTCTCGATATTGATCAGGTCGATGGTGGTACCGAAGATCACCTTGCCGGTCTTCGGAATCGTGGTCACGTCGATCACCTGGGCATTGGACAGCTTGCCCTCGATCTCCATGATGCGCCCCTCGTTGAAGCTCTGCTGCTCCCGGGCCGCGTGGTACTCGGCATTTTCCTTCAGGTCGCCGTGTTCCCTGGCCTCGGCGATGGCGTCGGTGATGCGCGGGCGCTCGACTTTTTTCAGCCGCTCCAACTCCTCGCGCAGGGTGGCCTCGCCGCTCACCGTCATTGGAAACTTGTTCATGCCCCGATACTCCCGTGCAGGTCCTGCAGCCTGCGCACCTTTTTATCGTCCTGCTGTTTCATCGACAGGCAGATCGCCTGGGCCGCCGTGAGGGTGGTAGTGTAGAACACCCGGTGCGCCTCTGCACTGGCACGTATGGAGGCGGAGTCCTCTATAGCCCGGCGGCCCTCGGTGGTGTTGATGATCAGGTCCGCCTCGTCGTTCTTGATCATGTCGACGATATGGGGGCGCCCCTCAAGTACCTTGTTCACCCGGCGAACGTCCAGGCCCGCGGCCTCGATAGCGGTGGCGGTGCCGCCGGTGGCAACCAGTGAAAAGCCCATGCCCGCCAGGTCGCGGGCGACCTCGACGATGCCGGGTTTGTCCACGTCGCGTACACTGAGCAGGGCAGTACCGCTGCCGGGCGGCCCGCCTCCGGCCCCCAGCTGGGCCTTGGCGAATGCGCCGGCAAAAGTATCGGCAGTACCCATCACCTCGCCTGTGGATTTCATCTCCGGGCCGAGTATGGGGTCAACACCGGGGAACTTGTTGAAAGGCAGCACCGCTTCCTTGACGCTGTAATAGGGGGGTACCACCTCGCTGGTAAAGTCCTGCTCCACCAGGCTCTGCCCCGCCATGCAGCGGGCCGCCACCTTGGCCAGTGACCTGCCGATACACTTGGATACGAAGGGCACGGTGCGCGAGGCCCGTGGATTCACCTCGATCACGTAGATCTGGTCGTCCTGCCAGGCCAGTTGCACATTCATCAGGCCTTTCACACCCAGTTCCAGGGCCATCTGGCGGACCTGCTCGCGCATCTGGTCCTGCACCTCCGGATCCAGGCTGTAGGGCGGCAGGGAACAGGCGGAATCACCCGAGTGCACCCCGGCCTGCTCGATATGCTGCATGATGGCGCCGATCACCACCTGCTCGCCGTCGGAAACGGCATCGATGTCCACTTCCACCGCGGCGCTGAGAAAACTGTCCAGCAGTACCGGCGCATCGTCGGAAGCCTGCACCGCGTCGCGCATGTAGCGCAGCAGGTCCTCCTCCCGGTAGACGATCTCCATGGCCCGGCCGCCCAGTACGTAGGAGGGGCGCACCACCAGCGGGTAGCCGATCTGCTGCGCGGCTTCCACCGCCTCCCCGGTGCTGCGCACGGTGGTATTGGCAGGCTGCTTCAGGTCCAGCTTCTGGATCATCTGCTGGAACCGCTCCCGGTCCTCCGCGCGATCGATGGCATCCGGGGTGGTGCCGATGATCGGCACGCCCTGGGCTTCCAGGGCGCGGGCCAGTTTCAGCGGGGTCTGCCCGCCGAACTGCACGATCACACCCTTGGGCTGTTCCAGTTCGACGATTTCCAGCACATCCTCCAGGGTCACCGGTTCGAAGTACAGGCGATCCGAGGTGTCGTAGTCGGTGGACACGGTTTCCGGGTTACAGTTGACCATGATGGTTTCATAGCCGTCCTCACGCATGGCGAGCACCGCATGCACACAGCAGTAATCGAACTCGATGCCCTGGCCGATGCGATTGGGACCTCCGCCAAGTACCAGTATCTTGTCCCTGCCGGTCGGCGCCGCCTCGCACTCCTCCTCGTAGGTGGAGTACATGTAGGCGGTGGCGGTGGCGAACTCGGCGGCACAGGTATCCACCCGCTTGTACACCGGCCGTATGCCCAGGGACTGGCGGTGCTCCCGCACGACCTGCTCGGTAGAGGCCAGCAACACCGCGAGGCGCTCGTCCGAAAAGCCCTTGCGCTTGAGGGCGAACATCTGCGCGTGGTCGATCTCAGCCAGGTTCACCGACTTGAGGCCGTCCTCGGTATCGACAATGTCCTTGATCTGCACCAGGAACCAGGGGTCCACCCCGGAGTACTGGTAAACCTGGTCCAGCTCCATGCCGGCGCGGAAGGCGTCGGCCAGGTACCAGATGCGATCGGGGCCGGGGTTGGTCAACTCCGCGACCAATTCGTCCCGCAGTTCCGGGTCGTCCACGTCCATCATGTGCTCGAAACCGGCGGAATCCACTTCCAGGCCGCGCAGGGCCTTCTGCACCGATTCCTGGAAGGTGCGGCCGATGGCCATCACCTCGCCCACGGATTTCATCTGGGTGGTCAGGCGCGGGTCCGCGGTGTTGAACTTCTCGAAGGCGAAACGCGGTACCTTGGTGACCACGTAGTCGATCGAGGGCTCGAAGGACGCCGGGGTGGCGCCACCGGTAATGTCGTTCTGCAGTTCATCCAGGGTGTAACCGATGGCCAGCTTGGCCGCCACCTTGGCGATCGGGAAGCCGGTGGCCTTGGAGGCCAGCGCCGACGAGCGCGACACCCGCGGGTTCATCTCGATGATCACCAGGCGGCCGGTCTTCGGATCCTGCCCGAACTGGACATTGGAACCCCCGGTCTCCACCCCGATCTCGCGCAGTACCGCCAGGGAGGCGTTGCGCATGATCTGGTATTCCTTGTCGGTCAATGTCTGGGCCGGGGCCACGGTAATAGAGTCGCCGGTATGGACGCCCATGGCGTCGAAGTTCTCGATCGAGCAGACGATGATGCAGTTGTCGTTCTTATCCCGGACAACCTCCATCTCATACTCTTTCCAGCCGATCAGCGACTCGTCGATCAGCAGTTCGTTGGTGGGGGAAAGATCCAGTCCGCGGGCACAGATTTCCTCGAACTCGCCCCGGTTGTAGGCGATGCCGCCGCCGGAACCGCCCATGGTGAAGGAGGGCCGGATAATACAGGGGAAACCAATCGAATCCAGCACCTGGAAGGCCTCTTCCATGCTGTGTGCCAGGGCCGCACGGGGCGTCTCCAGGCCGATGCGCTTCATCGCCTGGTCGAACAGCTGGCGGTCCTCCGCCTTGTCGATGGCCTCCTTGGTGGCGCCGATCATTTCCACGCCGTGTTGTTCCAGCACCCCTTCCCGCGCCAGGTCCAGGGCACAGTTCAACGCGGTCTGGCCGCCCATGGTCGGCAGCAGGGCATCGGGCTTCTCCTCCTCGATGATGCGCGCCACGGTCCGCCACTCGATGGGCTCGATATAGGTGGCGTCAGCCATCGCGGGATCGGTCATGATGGTAGCGGGATTGGAATTCACCAGTACCACCCGGTAGCCCTCTTCCCGCAGGGCCTTGCAGGCCTGGGCACCGGAGTAGTCGAATTCGCAGGCCTGGCCGATGACGATGGGTCCGGCGCCGAGAATCAGGATGCTTTGGATATCGGTTCTTTTGGGCATACGCGAGTTACTGTTCCTGAGGGGCTGCCTTCAGCCGGGCTGCGTTCAGCCGGGCTGCGTTCAGTGAGGCGGCCGCAAGCCGCTCTGCGATCAGTTCGATAAAGTGGTCAAACAGGGGGGCGGCATCGTGGGGCCCGGGGCTGGCTTCCGGGTGGCCCTGGAAACTGAAGGCGTCCCTGTCGGTGCGATGGATTCCCTGCAGGCTGCCGTCGAACAGGGATTTGTGGGTCACCCGCAGGTTGTCCGGCATGTTGGCCTCGTCCACCGCGAAACCGTGGTTCTGGCTGGTGATCAGCACCGTGCCGTCGTCCAGGTTCTGTACCGGGTGGTTGGCGCCGTGGTGGCCGAACTTCATTTTCATGGTGCTGGCGCCACTGGCCAGTCCCAGCAACTGGTGTCCCAGGCAGATGCCGAACACCGGGATATCGGTTTCCAGTATCTCCCGGATAGCCGCGATGGCGTAATCGCAGGGCTCCGGGTCGCCGGGGCCATTGGACAGGAAGATGCCGTCGGGATTCAGCGCCAGCACCTCTGCGGCCGGGGTCTGGGCGGGTACCACGGTGAGCCGGCAACCCCGGTCAACCAGCATCCGCAGGATATTGCGCTTCACGCCGTAATCGTAGGCCACCACGTGGTAGGGCAGCTCCGCCGCGTCGCGGTCAATATGACCCACCCCGTGTTCCCAGCTGCCCTGGGTCCAGTTGAAGGATTCCTGCACCGTGACTTCCTTCGCCAGGTCCATCCCCTTGAGACCGGCAAAGGCCCGGGCCTTGTCCAGCGCGGCGGCCTCGTCGATAGCCTCTCCCGCCATCAGGCAGCCATTCTGGGCGCCCTTGTCCCGCAGGATCCGGGTCAGGCGACGGGTATCGATGTCGGCGATGGCGACGATGTTGTTGCTCCTGAGGTAATCCGACAGGCCCTGTTCGTTGCGATAATTGCTGGCCAGCAGCGGCAGGTCGCGGATCACCAGGCCGGCGGCCCAGATGGCGGTGGACTCCTCGTCCTCGGTATTGGTGCCGGTATTGCCGATATGCGGGTAGGTCAGGGTGACAATCTGTCGCGCGTAGGAGGGATCGGTGAGAATTTCCTGGTAGCCGCTCATGGCGGTATTGAAAACGACTTCACCAACCGAGGTGCCCTCGGCACCTATCGCCAAACCTTTGAAAATACTGCCGTCTTCAAGGGCTAGAATGGCCGGACTGGACAAACAAACCTCCAACAATCACCAGAATAACCGCAGCTGCGCGCGCTCAAAAAAAGCGAGATGGGAAACCTCATCTCGCCTTTTGACATAAATACAGCTCTGCTTATTCACAGGGGTACACGGGCCCGGTGCGCTTACCCGGACGTGTGAAATCTGGCGGCAGATTGTAGGGGATAGCCCTGTGGCTGTCCAGACTCCCGGTAACGGATTTATCGATCACAGGGCACCGGGAACTGGGGCTCCCCAATGATTGCATTAAGCGTCGGGAAGCATATGATGACCGTCCCGACGATAGTGGACGATCTCATGGCATACAGCGAAGGCAAAATAGCAGTCATCACCGGGGCAGCTTCGGGCATCGGTCGCGCCCTGGCCCTGCAACTCAACCGGGAGGGCTGTGAGCTCTATCTCAGCGATATCAGCACCGACGGGCTGGCGGAAACGCTGGAACTGCTGCCGCGCAAGGAGGTGGCCGCCAGCAGCCACCCACTGGATATGGCCGATAAACAGGGGGTTCACGCCTGGGCGGACCAGATCGGCGCCGAACGGGATCATGTGGACATCGTCGTCAACAATGCCGGGGTGGGTTACGCGGCCAATGTCGCCGACAGCGATTACCAACACATGGAATGGCTTATCAATATCAACCTGTGGGGGGTGATCTACGGCACCATGGCCTTCCTGCCCCTGCTGCAGAAATCCGGCCAGGGGCACCTGGTGAACATCTCCTCGGTGTTCGGCCTGGTGGCCGTCCCCACCCAGTCTGCCTACAACGCCGCCAAGTTTGGCGTGCGCGGGTTCACCGAGGCCCTGCGACACGAAATGCAGGGCAGCAATGTGCACGTGTGCTGCGTCCACCCCGGCGGCATCAGGACCAATATTGCCAGCTCGGCGCGGGGCGGTGACCCGGCAATGAGCAGCGAGGAGCGAGGCAAGGAGTTTGAGCAATTCGCCCGCACCACCGCCGAATCGGCGGCGGCGCAGATTATCCGCGCGGTGGAAAAGCGCAAGAAGCGCCTGTTGATCGGTGGCGACGCGAAATATATCTCCATTATCTCGCGCCTGTTGCCGGTCAATTACCAGTGGCTGATGCCCGGGGTGGGACGTATAGGCGACAAACTTTGAGACGCCCATTTTCCCCCGACGGGTGTCATCAGTGCCAGGGAAACTGAATCGCCACCAGCTCACGGTGCTGATCCTGGCCCTGATGGCCACCGGTATTGGACAGTCCCTGGTATTCGCCATTCTCGCCCCCCTCGGCCGGGAAGTGCAGCTGGCCGAACTGCAGATCACCTCCATCATCGCCATCTCCGCACTGATCTTCGGCCTGGTGGCGCCTCGCTGGGGGCGGCTCAGCGACCGTGTCGGGCGCAGGCCGGTGATTATTACCGGCCTGCTGGGCTACACGGCGGGAACCCTGGTATTCACCACTGTATTCCAGGCCGGGCTGACGGGCGTGCTGGCGGGCACCACCCTCTACCTGGTGCTGTTGGCGGTACGCGGCAGCCAGTCCCTGGTGATGTCCGCCACCAATCCGGCGGCCACCGCCTACGCGGCGGATCACAGCTCACCCGAACAGCGCACCCGTACCATGGCCCGCCTGGGTACCGCCAACAGCATGGGCACGATTCTCGGGCCGGCGGTGAGTGGCGCCCTGGCCACCTTCGGCCTGCTGGCGCCCCTGTACTTCGCCGCGGGGCTCGCCTTCCTCGCCGCCCTGCTGGTGTGGTGGCAACTCCCGGTCACCCCCCGCAGTGAACTGACCCGCCGGGAGGTTGCGGTGCGCCTGCGCTTCACCGACCGGCGTATCCTGCTGCTGCTCACCACCGCCACCGGCCTGTTCGTGGGATTTTCCGGTATCCAGCAGACCCTGGGATTCCAGTTGCAGGACAAACTGGACCTCACGGGTATCCGCACGGCGCAGATGACCGGCGCCGCTCTGATGGTCTCGGCGACCTTCACCTTCCTGATCCAGGTCACTGTGATGCAGCGGCTCAAGCTGCGCCCTACCCAGTTCGCGCGCCTGGGGCTGTTGTCCATGCTGTTCGGCGCGGCGGTGATCGCGGGCTTCCAGAGTTTCGCGGTACTGGCGGTGGGCATGGCCTTTCTCGGTGTGGGGCTGGGACTGTGCATGCCGGCCATCGCCGCCGGCGCATCACTGGCGGTAAAGCCCGAGGAGCAGGGCGCGGCGGCGGGCCTGGTGAGCGCCTGTCCGCCCATCGGCTTCGTGTCCGGGCCGATCATTGCCGGCGCCCTCTACCAGGTCCACCCTCCCCTGGCGCCCCTGTTCAGCGCCGCGGTGTTCTTCCTGGTGCTGGCGCTGCTGGTCATCCGGGACCGTTGAGTGGGCGATGCCTCTACTTACCGGGCACAAAATCTGCGGCGACCTCGCGGCTTTTTCGCTATAGTCCCGGGCAATGGATGAAGAAAACAGCCCCCCCGACCTGAACGCCGGGTTCACGCTTGGAACCTGGACGGTGTTGCCCAACCAGAACCGGATCGAGGGACCGGACGGCGCGGACCACCTGGAACCCAAGGTGATGGAGGTCCTGTGCCAGCTCGCTCGCAACCAGGGCGAGGTGGTCAGCCGCCGGCAACTGATGGAAACCGTGTGGCGGGACACGGTGGTGGGCGACGAGGTCCTGTCCCGGTCTATTTCCGTATTGCGCGGTCACCTCGGCGATGACCGCAAAAACCCGCGCTATATCGCCACAGTACCCAAAGCGGGATATCGCCTGATCGAGACCGTTTCCCCACTGGTCCCCGACCCCCCCGATGAGCCCGTCGCGGCGCCGGAGACACCGGCGAATAAACGGAAGTGGCCTCCCTACGCCGTCATTGCCCTGCTGGTGATCTTATTGGCCGCCTCCCCCTGGCTGTTCACCGAGCGGGCCCCGCCACCGAAGCTGGATCCCCGCTCCCCCACCCTGTTCGCCGACCTGTCCGACTGGTTTGAGCTGATTATTCGCGGCGACATCGCCCCGGAAGCGGTGACAGATATCGCCGTGCTGCCCTTTGACGACCTGTCCGAAGAGCCCGGCAACGCCTTCCTCGGCGACGGTCTCACCGATGAGCTGATCAGCTCGCTGGGGCAGGTCGAAGGGCTCAAGGTAGTTGCCCGCAGTTCGTCCCTGGGCTTTCGCAACCGGCACGAAGACGTGCGCGAGATCGGGGACATCCTGCAGGTGCAGGCGGTGGTGGAGGGAACGGTCAAGCGCTCCGGCGATCGCATCCGGATCAGCGCACGGCTCAGCAGTACCCGCGATGGTTACGTGTTGTGGTCGCGCATATTCGAGCGCGACCTGCAGGACCTGCTCACCCTGCAGGCAGAGATTTCCGGCGAAATCGTCGCCTCCCTGCGCCAGGAGCTGGGACTGACCGCACTGCAGGCGCCCGCCAGCATTCCGCCGGTAGCGGATACCGATGCCTACCAGCTGTATCTCAACGGTCGCTTCCTGTGGAAACTGCGGGGCGAGTCGCCCCTGCGCCGCAGCATCGCCCTGTTCGAACAGGCGCTGGTACTGGACCCCGACTTCACCCGGGCGCACCTCGCCCTGGCGAATTCCCTGATCCTGCTGCCCTACTACAGCACCCAGGACGAGGAGGAGGCCTTCACGGCGGCACTGGATATCCTTGAGGGCGTGGCGGCGCAAACCCCCACTGAAGCGGGAGAAGCCGAGGCCATCAGGGGTTTTATTGCCTTTCGTCGCTGGCAGTGGCAACTCGCTGAACAGCAGTTCCACAAGGCGCTGCTGCTGAACCCCAACAACCCGAACCTCTACGTGTGGTATTCACAGCTGCTGTCAGCGGTGGGTCGCAACAGTGACGCGCTGAAAACCGCGCAACAGGCCCGCGACCTGGACGAGGTGTCGCCGGTGGTCAATCACCGCCTGGCCATCGCCTGGCTCTGGAATGGCGACAATGTGCGCGCGGCGGAACAGTTTGCAGAGGGTGCGGCACTGGGGTTTGTCAACCTGCGCAGCCCGGCCTACCTGATCTTCCTGTTGCGCCTGCAGCGATACGAGGAGGCGCGAAGGGTCATACACACCCTGTACCAGGGCTCCGGTGTCGACCCCAACTGGATGATGGATAACATCGCGGCGATCAGTGCAGGCGACCCCGATGACGACCTGGTGGAAGAGGCACAAGCCGCCGTCGCCCGCGGTGAGGTCCTGCCGCGACTGCGACTGGGCCTGTGGCTCTACCTGCAGCAACCGGAGAAGGCCTACGACACCATACTGGCCCTGTCGGGGCAGAAGAAACACATCGACATGGAGCTGTTGTTCGCCCAGGAGGCGGCAGCCTTCCGGGACAGCGGCGAGTTTTCGGACCTGGTGGAGGACACCGGGCTGGAGGCGTTCTGGGAGAACTGGCGCGGGCCGGACCCGGACTGACGTTACCACGGTTCACACCTGCCCCCGGTAATGCAGCTTCCTGTCCAGTGCGGTGAAAAACTGCCGGTAGAGTTCCGCCCTGTTTTCCACCTCCATACCGGTGCTCATATTCATGCGCACACTGTAGCGCCCCTCCCCCCGCTCCCGGATCAACACCGTCAACTCGGTCCTGCGCCCGTGCCGGGTGCGCCGGTCATAGCCGCTCATCTGGTAGGCGGTGATCGTGCCCAGGTCCGGGTCGATATCCACGATGCGGAAATGGTAGTCCTGCAGGGTGCCGATCACCGCGGTAACCAGACGGTCATAATCGGTTCCCTCGATCTGGCGGGTCTGGTGGCTGCGGGTCTGCAACTGGTTTTCCACCGCGGCCACGTAGGGGTCGTAGTCGGTGGAGACGGCACAGCCTGCCAGACCCAGCAGTGCGGCCATCGCGATAAACCTGATGCTCATGGGCTGCTCCTCTGGCGAAACAGTTCGCGGTCCAGGTGGGTAAAGAATGCCTGGTAGAAATCGGTGTAGTCGCCCTGGGCGGGATTGCCCCGCGCCGGCGGGTAGTTGGGCGCGGCACTGAGGCGCAGTCGGTACTGACTGTCTTCTCCTGTTACCGGGCTCAGGCTTACCGTCAGCACGTGTCCTGAGTATCCGCCCACACTGCCGGGAGATTGCGCGACGATCAGCCCCGGCTCTGTCTCCGCCTCGGTCACCTGGAACCCGATGTCCTGGATCACCGCCAGGCTGGCGCGCAGCAGCCTCATGTCGGAGATCCTGTCGAAGTCACGGCTCTGCAGCGTTTCGACGGCGATGCTGGCGGCATCAAACTGTTCTGCCCCTGCCGCTGCCCCGGTCACCAGCAGCAGGCAGCCGCACATACAGGCCAGGTACGAACTACTCACTGCCACTACCCCCGGCCAGCGAATGCGACAGGGACTTGCGCAACAGTGTGCGAAAGGCCTGGTCGGCGCGCTCGCTCGGCGGGGTGAAGGACGCCCGCACCGCCACCTGCCCCTCCTGCCGCGGTGCGACACTGACCGTGACCCGGTGTCCCGCACAGGAGTGCCGGTCGGCAACCGGGGCCTGGTAGCCGGCGGGGGGCACCCTGTGCACGCTGGCCCGGGCGGAAACCAGCCCCAGTTCGCTGTTGACGGCCTGCACGCTGCAGTCGAGATCCATCAGCACGGCAATAACCTGGGCGCAGGCCTCGCCGGTACTGGCGACGTCCACCACGGTAGTCTGCCGCGCCCGCGCGGCGTCGAACTGTGCCTGCCCGTGAAAGAAATCCGGCGGACCCTCCGGTTGGGTGCCACAGGCGGCCAGGGAAAACAGCACGGTAACCAGCATCGGCTTCACCACTGCTCACCCTCCAGGTACAGCGCTCTCGACAGCCGCTCGAAAAATTCCTGGTACACCAGCGGCAGCTCGGTGTGGTCGGGAATGATGCCGCCGTGGTCGTAGACCATATCCCGATCCAGGCTGATGCGAACCGATGTCAGCTCGCTGTCGGGCTCGGCGCTGACCAGCAGGCTGACGTAAATCCGCTGCTCCACCTGCTCCGGCAGGTTCATGACCAGGTTTTCGCCCACCGCCACCGACAGGATGACGGTGGCGGTAATCAGCGCGGCCTCGCCGATGGCGTGGGTCAACCCTGCGCCGGGTACATCGGCGGTCTTCTCGCCAACCAGCAGCCCGAAGCGCCGCTCACCCCCGGTGACCTTGAAGCCCATGTCCTGCAATACACCGATACTGGCGAACACCATGGCCTCGCGGTCCGCCAACGGAAAGCGGCGGGTCTGCTCGGCCAGGTCCTGGGCGCTGGTGGGGTTGGCCTTAAAAAAAGGTTCCATGGACTGCGGCCGTGTCTGCTGGGCCACCGCGAGGGCCGGCAGGCAGCAGGCCAGCGCCAGGGCTGTGAAACACTGCCACATTGCACTAGAACCTCGACGCGTGATAGGAAAAATCACTGACCCGGTGGTCGCCGTCAAAGCGCACGATGATCGTCAGGGTGCGCTGGGAACGCCTGCTGGCACCGGATTTCTGGTTGGCGCTGGGCAGGGCACCCCCGGCCACGGAGCCCGAAGCGCCCCCCACCAGCGATATCAGCCCGACCCCGCTCTCGGAGTGTACATACTCGGTGGCGATCCGGTCATACACCCAGACCTCGTGGCGCTGCTCATCGGTAGAAATGATATTCGGGCTGCCCAGGCTGGAAAGCACCTCCGCACCGGACATGCCTACGCGCACATTACGCTGCACCGCGGCCAGCGTGAGTCGTTGCTCTTCGGCGCTGCTGATGTCCTGCTGGTGCTGCGCCGCCGACATACAGCCGATCAGCACCACGCCCGTTACCAGGCAGAGCGCGGCGGTGGCGAGTGATCTGCTCATGTTCTTTCCCCCTTGTCAGTCGCGTGGTAATCCACGCATCGGGGAAAAGTGTGGGGCCAGGTGGGGTTTGCAGTCCTGACGGAGTTATAAAATTACCTTATATTCTCTAAGGTTTTCTTAGGAAAGGAGCGATCCGGCTGGAATAACAGCTTTTTATTGATGCAGATCAGCCCGGCCATACCCGGATCAGCCGCCCAGTTCCTCCACCAGCACGCGATCCAGGGCCTCGAGGAGCTCGGCCCTGACCCGGCCCTTGGTATTCTTGTGAGCCTCCATGTCCAGGGCGGTAAACTGTTCCGCCACGGCGATCGACCGCGGCAACAGGGACTCCTCATCCACCGCCTCATCGAGGAAACCCACCTCGGCGGCTCCCACCGCATCGTACAGGTGCGCGAGGCCCACCGCGTTGTTGATATGGGCATTCGCCAGCCTGGCGCGGGCCAGCTCCACACCGAACAGGGGCAGGGTCATGCCGATGGCCACCTCGTTGAGGCCGATCTTGTAGTTGCCACGGATACCGATCCGGTAATCCGCCGACAGCAGCAACAGGGCGCCCATGGCCAGGGCGTGACCGCTCGCTGCCAGGATCACCGGCGCCTCGAACTGCAACAGCCGCTGGGACAGGCCTGCGCCGGTGCGCAGCAGCTCGATCATCGCATCGCCACCCTGCCCCATCACCGACAGGTCGAAGCCGGCGGAGAACTTGCCGGGACGGCCGGCGATGATCACCACCTTGCCGCTTTGCCCGGCCTGGTCCAGGGCCTCATTCAGTTGCTGCAACATGTCAAAAGACAGGGCATTGGCCTTGCCGTCATCCATGTTTACCAGGACGTACTTTTCCTCTTCAGTACAGGTGACGATCTCGCTCATGATTTGTTCCTTTTGTTGCTGTCAGCCCAGCAGGCGCTCCAGGGCAACCCGCAGGTTTTCCGGTATCGGCACCGAGTGATCTGCCGCGCGGTCCACAAATACGTGGACGAAGTGCCCGTGGGCGGCGGCCTGGTCCTCCCCCTCCCTGAAAATGGCAATACCGTACTGCACCGAGCTGTTGCCCAGGCGGTCCACCCGCACCCCCGCCTCCACCGACTCGGGGTAGGTAATCGGCGCGTGGTACTGGCAGCCGGAATTCACCACGTAGCCGACCACGTCGGCATTGCTGATATCCAGCCCCCCCTCCTCGATCAGGTAGCGGTTGGCCGCGGTGTCGAAGTAGGAGTAGTAGGCCACGTTGTTGACGTGGCCGTAGATATCGTTGTCCGACCAGCGGGTGTTGATCGGGTAGAAGACCTTGTAATCTGCCCGGTTGGGAATCGTTGGTTTGCTCATGCGCTGCCCCAGTAGGCCGCCCGGTAAATGGCCAGGGCGTCGTCGTAGTTCACGTCCCGCGGGTTGTTCACCAGCAGGCGCTGCTGCAGCATGGCGTCTTCCGCCAGCATTTCCATAGCACCCTCATCGACACCGGCCTGCTGCAGGGTGGCCGGCAGGGATACGTCGTCAATCAACTGGCGCAGGGCGGCGATCAGGGTATCGGTTTTAGCCTCGGCGCTGCCCCGGGCGGGCTCGCCGGTCACCAGTTCCACCAGCTCGGCGTAGAGTTCGCAGGCCTCGGGAGCGTTGAATTCCAGCACCGAGGGCAGTACCAGGGAGTTACTGAGCCCGTGGGGTATGTGGTAGTGCCCCCCCAGGGGATAGGCCAGCGCGTGCACCGCCGCCACCGGCGCATTGGCGAAGGCCTGGCCGGCGAGACAGGCCCCCAGCAGCATATTCTCCCGCGCCTCGCTGTTCTGGCCGTCGTGCACCGCAGTGCGGATATTGCGCGCCAGCAGTTCCAGGGCCTGGCGGGCCAGGTGATCGGAAATCGGGTTCTTCTGGTGGCGGGAGGTGTAGGCCTCGATGGCGTGCACCATGGCGTCCACCCCGGTCATCGCCGTCACCGCCGGTGGCAGGCCCAGGGTCAGGCCGGCGTCCAGCACCGCCACGTCGGGTAACAGTACCGGGGAGGAGACCCCCGCCTTGGTGGTTTCGCCGGTGGTGATCACCGCCACGGGAGTGACCTCGGAACCGGTGCCGGCGGTGGTCGGCACCAGCACCAGGGGCAGGCGGGAGCCGGTGACCATGCCCACCCCGTACAGTTCGGACAATTGCTGCTCGCCGCCCAGCAGCACCGCCACCACCTTGGCCACGTCCATGGAACTGCCGCCGCCGACGGCCACCACGCCATCGATATCGCGACTGCGACCCAGCTCGGTGGCCGCCAGCACCACCGCCTCCGGCGGGTCCTCGCGCACCTGGTCGAACAGCACCGGCGCCAGGTCCTGTTGTTCCAGGGCCTCGATAACCGGCTGCACCAGGCCAATCGCCACCAGCCCGGGGTCTGTCACCAGCAGCGGACGGTTGATATCCAGCCGGCGCAGCTCGCCCGCCAGCTCCAGGGCACTGCCGGAGCCGTTGACCAGCCGGCCCACCGTGTTGAATTCGAATCCCTGCATGGGCAGCTCCCTACATCGTCATAATGACCTTGCCGCGGGCGCGGCGCTCGATCATGCAGTTATAGGCTTCCTGGTACTGCTCCAGCGGATACACCTCGGTGACCAGCGGGCTGAGCTTGCCGCTTTCAAACAGCTCGGTCAGCTCGCGGATGTTCTGCAGGTTGCGCTCCGGCTCCTCGCCGGTAAAGCGGCCCCAGAATACGCCAACCAGGGAGCAGCCCTTGAGCAGCGCCAGGTTGAGGGGAATCTCCGGGATGGGTCCGCTGGCAAAGCCGATCACCAGGTAGCGACCATTCCAGGCCATGCTGCGCACCGCAGGCTCGGAGTACTCCCCGCCCACCGGGTCGTAGACCACGTCCACGCCCCTGCCCCCGGTGAGTTCCTTCACCGCGTCCTTGAGGTTGGTTTCGCTGTAATTGATCAGCTCATCCGCCCCCAGTTTTTTACACAGCTCCAGTTTCTCGTCGGAGCTGGCCGCGGCGATCACCCTGGCCCCCAGCAACTTGCCCAGTTCGATGGCGGAGGTGCCGACGCCCCCGGCGGCACCCAGCACCAGCAGGGTTTCGCCCGCCTGGATATCGGCGCGCTGCACCAGGGCGTGATAGGAGGTGAAGTAGGTGATGCTGATCCCCGCAGCCTGCTCGAAGCTGAGGGTATTGGGCATGGGGAACGCGCCCAGTTCGTGAACCGCGATCCTGGCACAGAAGGAGCCGGCGCCCCCGGCGCAGACCACCTTGTCACCCACCTTGTGACGGGTCACCTTGTCGCCCACCGCCTCCACCACACCGGCGCACTCGCCGCCGGGAATAAAGGGCAGGTCGGGCTGGAACTGGTACTTGCCCTGGATAATGAGTACGTCGGGGAAGTTGAGCCCCGCCGCCTTGACGTCGATCAGCACGTCGTGCTCGCCCAGTTCCGGCTCCGGCCAGTCATCGACCAGGTCCAGCTTGTCGGGCAGGCCGTGTTCCCTGCAGACCAGTGCTTTCATATCAGGCCACCTCGAACAGGCCGGCGGCACCCATGCCACCGCCCACGCACATGGTGATCACCACGTACTTGACCCCGCGGCGCTTGCCCTCGATCAGGGCGTGGCCAATCATCCGGGAGCCACTCATGCCGTAGGGGTGGCCGATGGAGATGGCACCGCCGTCGACGTTGAGCTTGTCGTTGTCGATGCCCAACTGGTCGCGGCAGTAGATCACCTGCACCGCGAAGGCCTCGTTCAGTTCCCACAGGCCGATATCGTCCATGGACAGGTCGTGCTGCTTGAGCAGCTTGGGCACTGCGAACACCGGACCGATGCCCATCTCGTCAGGCTCGCAACCGGCCACGGCAATCCCGCGGTAGATGCCAAGGGGCTCCAGGCCCTCCTGCTCGGCGACTTTGGCGTCCATGACCACCTGCGCGGAGGAACCGTCGGACAGTTGGGAGGCATTACCGGCGGTGATGGTGCCCCCCTCTATCACGGTCTTCAGGCCAGCCAGGCCCTCGGCGGTGGTGGCGCGAATCCCCTCGTCGGCTGAAACCGTGGCTTCCACCTCGGAGGCCTCGCCGGTTTCCTTGTCCCACACGGTACGCTTGCAGGTGACATCCACCAGTTCGTCGGCATAACGCCCGGCCTCGTAGGCAGCGGCAGTGCGCTGCTGGGACTGCAGACCGTACTCATCCATGGCGTCGCGGCTGACGCCATAGCGATCGGCCACCACTTCCGCGGTCTGCAGCATGGGCATGTGGATGTTCGGGTGCAGGGCCATCAGTTCTTCGTCCACCATGCGGTGGATATTCATGTTCTCGTTCTGCACCAGGGAAATGGATTCCAGGCCGCCGCCCACTACACAGGTCATGCCGTCGTCGACGACCTGCTTGGCCGCGGTGGCCACCGCCATCAGCCCCGAGGAACACTGGCGGTCGATGCTCATGCCGGACACGGTGACCGGCAGGCCGGCGCGCAGGGCAATCTGGCGGGCGATGTTTGAGCCGGTAGCACCCTGCTGCAGAGCGGCGCCCATGATCACATCCTCGACCCGGGCCGGGTCGATACCCGCCCGCTTCACCGCCTCGGCCACCGAGGCCGCACCCAGGCTGGCGCCACCGAGGTTGTTGAAACCGCCGCGGTAGGCCTTGCCGATGGGGGTACGCGCTGTGGATACGATGACTGCTTCTCTCATGATAACTCTCCCGTTGTGGGGGCGCCGATCGACGACCCTTGAATATTCAACTGTTGTTCAGGCCCAGGCCTTCCATCGCCTTGCCGGAAAACTTCACCGTCTGCTCAAAGCCGGCCTGGGGCTGTTTCTCGCCTTCCGGGGAGGTGATTGCCTCCCAGTTGGCGGCAATGCCCTCCGGGGTCTGCTCCTCCGGCGACAGCCAGGCGCCATCGGTCTCGATGATCTTGGCCACCGAATAGGCGCCGGCACCGGCGCAGATAATGGTCTTGTTGGGTGCGTCGTCGCCGACCATGTACAGCACCGCCGGGGTCACCGTCTCCGGGGTGAGCAGGGCGAATGCCTCCTCGGGAATCAGTCCCTCGGTCATGCGGGTACCTGCGGTGGGCGCCAGGGCATTGACGCGGATATCGTACTTGGCACCCTCCTGCACCAGGGTGTTCATCAGGCCGATGACCCCCATCTTGGCGGAGCCGTAGTTGGTCTGGCCGAAATTGCCGTACAGGCCGGATGAGGAGGTGGTCACCACGATGCGGCCGTAGCCCTGCTCGCGCATGATATCCCAGCAGGCCTTGGTGCAGTTCACCGTGCCCATCAGGTGCACGTCCAGCACCAGCTTGAAATCATCCAGCTCGCCTTTGGCAAAGCTCTTGTCCCTGAGGATGCCGGCGTTGTTCACCAGGATATCCACCCTGCCCCACTGGTCCATGGCCTGCTTGACCATGGCTTCCACTTCATCATATTTCGCGACGTTGGCGCCATTGGCGATCGCCTCTCCACCGGCGGCCTCAATTTCGGCGACCACCGCCAGGGCTGCCTCGCTGGAGCCGCCGCTGCCGTCCACGCCGCCTCCCAGGTCATTGATCACCACTTTGGCGCCGCGCTTGGCCAGCTCGATGGCGTGACTGCGACCCAGACCCTGGCCGGCACCGGTAACGATGGCAACTTTGCCGTCATAACGAATCGTCATACATTGAATCCTCTGTTGTTGATCAGGTAACTGTTCCTTTGTTTAAGCGGCGACAACCATGGAGAGCCAGTCGGCGACCAGCGCCGGGGTCTCTTCACCCTCGATCTCCACCGAGACCGACTGCTTTATCAGGAAGCGGTTGTCGTCCTTGCGGTCCACATCGGACACCGCGAAGTGGGCGCGCACGCGCTTGCCCGCCGGGACCGGTGCCAGGAAGCGCACTTTGTCAAAGCCATAGTTGATGCCCATCACCACATTTTCGGGAATGATGCCATTGCCCTCGACCATTCTGGACAGCAGGGACAGGGTCAGGAAACCGTGGGCGATGGTGCCGCCGAAGGGCGTCTGGGCGGCCTTCTCCTGGTCGATGTGGATAAACTGGTGGTCCTCTGTGCAGTCGGCGAACGTATTGATGCGTTCCTGGTCGACCATGATCCAGTCACTGGGTTCGAATTTGGTGCCGATGGCGCTGACCATCTCGTCCTTGGGAACGATTTTTACTGCCATGCTGTGATCCTCATGCGATGCGATAAGAAGAATTGATCAAGTGTAGTTCAGGCGGAATTTCCTGCGACAATTTCCCCGGGGTTCACTGGCGGGTCGGGGACGGCGCAATTGTGGGGCCTTTAAGCGTGTCAAAAAGGGATTTGAACATACAGTATGTATTTATGCCTTTCAAGTATTTTTCTCCCGCAACAGGCCTGCTATGCTAGGAGTATCTTTACGCAAGACGGCTCCCGGCACACGGGGCAGGATTGAACCACGATGAGCCACATCGCACCTGTCACCCTGGTACAGAAACTGGCGCAACGCCACGCCGGGAAGGCCCCGGGCCCGACACCCTGCAGCAAGCGCGTCCCGGTCAGTGCCTATACTGACCGGGAGAGGTTCGAACAGGAACGGGAAGCGTTGTTCCTGTCCCGGCCCCTGATCATCGCCCACGAGACGCAGATTCCCAACCCGGGGGACGCCATTGTCTACGACTGGCTGGGCCTGCCCCTTATCACCGTTCGCGACAAGGCCGGTGACATCGGCACTTTCATCAACGTCTGCCGCCACCGCGGCATGCGCCTGGTGCAGGAGGAGGGACAGACCTGCCTGCGCTCCCTGGTGTGCCCCTACCACCAGTGGACCTACGGCCTGGACGGTGCCCTGCGCAATATTCCCCGGGACGAGAGTTTTGTCGACCTCGACCCCTCGGACCTGGGCCTGGTTCCCCTGCCGACGGAGGTGCGCAACGGGCTGATCTGGATGCAGGCTGAGAAGGACGCCAGCATGGACCTTGACGCCCACCTGGCCGGGCTGGACCGGGACCTGGATCAGTTCGACATGGCCGGTTTCCACTTCTGCCAGCAGCATGTGCGCACCATCGACTGCAACTGGAAACTGGTGCAGGACGCCTTCCTCGATGGCTACCACGTGGTGCGGCTGCACAAGAACACGGTGGGGCCATTTTTCCCGGACGCCCTGGCCGAGTCAGACCTGATAGGGGATCACACGCGATCCGCAGTGGCGCGCAACGAGATCGCCGAGGCGGTAGATTTGCCGGAGGAGCAACTGGACCTGCGCTACCACAGCAGTTTCTCCTACACGGTGTTCCCCAACGCGGTGCTGATATTCCACCCGGAGTACACCAGCATTATCAGCCTGTTTCCGCTGAGCCCCGGGCAGACGGTATTTGCCCACACCATGCTGACCCCGCAACTGCCAGAGTCAGAGGAGCAGCGGGATCACTTCCAGCGCTCGTTCCAGTTGATCGACCAGGGGGTATTCGAGGCGGAGGATATTTTTGTCTCGATAGGCGCCCAGCGGGGTATGCTGTCAGGGGCCAACGACTCGCTGTTGTTCGGCGGCCTGGAGGAGGCCGCCGTGCGCTTTCACGACATTATCGAGCGTGAACTGGCCGCAATCACCCATCCCTGAAGGTAGCGTTGACCGACTCCTGGGCGGTATAGCGCTTCAGTTCGTGGCGCCCCACCACCATCCGGTGCACCGCATCCGGGCCGTCCGCCAGGCGCAGGGTGCGCTGGGCCATGTACATGCCCGCCAGGGGCGTATCCTGGGAAATACCCAGGGCGCCGAACATCTGGATGGCCTCGTCGACGATGCGGATAGACACATTGGGCACCGCGGTCTTGATCATCGAGATCCACACCCGGGCCTCCTTCGGGTCCACGTTATCCATCATCCAGGCGGTTTTCAGGGTCAGCAGGCGGGCCTGCTCGATATCCATACGCGCGTCGGCGATGATGTCGATATTGCCCCCCAGGCGGGCCAGGGGCTTACCGAAGGCAGTGCGCGACAGGGACCGCTGACACAGTAATTCCAGCGCCTTCTCTGCAGCGCCGATGGCGCGCATGCAGTGATGAATGCGTCCCGGGCCCAAGCGCCCCTGTGAAATCTCAAAACCGCGACCGGAACCGAGGATAATATTGTCCCTGGGCACCCGCACGTTATCAAAGCGCTGGTGCATATGCCCGTGGGGCGCGTCGTCCATCGAGAAAACGTTCATCGGCCGGATGTTTTCAAACCCCGGCGCGTCTATCGGCACCAGGATCTGGGACTGCTGCAGGTGTTTGGGGGCGTCCGGTTCGGTCTTCACCATCACGATCATCACCTTGCAGCGGGGATCGCCGGCGCCGGAGACATAGTGCTTCTCGCCGTTGATCACCCACTCGTCGCCGTCCAGCACCGCCTCGGTACAGATATTGGTGGCGTCGGAGGAGGCCACCCCCGGTTCGGTCATGGCATAGGCCGAGCGAATCTCGCCGTTCATCAATGGTTCCAGCCACTGTTTCTTCTGGGCCTCGCTGCCGTACTTGTGCAGCACTTCCATGTTGCCGGTGTCCGGCGCGGAGCAGTTGAATACCTCGGCGGCGATATGGGACTTGCCCATTTCCTCCGCCAGGTAGGCGTATTCCACGGTATTGAGACCGGAACCGGCCTCCCCGTCGGTCAGGAAGAAGTTCCACAGGCCTTTGGCCCGGGCCTTTTCCTTCAGCCCCCCCATGATCTCCACCTGGCGGTCGGTGAGGGCCCAGCGATCACCCACGTCGATTTCCGCCAGGTATTCGTGTTCCAGCGGCAGGATTTCCTCCTCCATGAAGCGCTTCACCGCTTCCAGAAGGGGTGCCACGTTATTGCTGATGCCCAGGTCCATACTGTGTTCTCCTGTGAGTCGTTAAGTGTTCGATCCGGCGGTTCAGTCCGCCGCCAGCTGCTCGGCGTAGTCCGCCTTCAGTTGCCGCTTGAATATCTTGCCCGAGGCGATACGTGGCAATTGCTCGGCCCGGAACCAGACGTGTGCCGGAATTTTGAAAGACGCCAGGTGGTCCGCCAGGAAGGCGGTCAGATCGTCGGTGGTCAGTTCGGTTCCTTCCCGGAGCACGATCGCTGCCCCGACAATCTCGCCCAGGCGTTCGTCCGGCAGGCCGAACACCGCCGCCTCGTAGACCGCCGGGTGGCTGTAGATGGCTGCCTCGACTTCCAGGCAGCTGATGTTCTCACCGCCGCGGATAATGATCTCCTTGATCCGATCGACGATGTACAGGAAGCCGTCTTCATCCAGGTAGCCCACGTCGCCGCTGTGGAACCAGCCGTCCACGAAGGCCTCGGCGGTGGCTTCCGGCTTGTTCCAGTAGCCCAGCACATTGGCCGGGGACTTGATACACACCTCGCCTCGCTCACCGGCGGGCAGCGCCTTGCCGTCCTCGCCCTGGATCATGAATTCGGTCACCGCCGGCACCACCCGACCGGTGCTGTTTGGATTGGCCTCGTAGAAAGGCCCTGCATTCACCGCTCCCAGGGCATTGGTCTCGGTCAGGCCGTAGCCTATGCCCGAGGTGGATTTCTTGAAGGTGTCCTTGAGCTTGCCCACCTGGTCCGGCGGGCGCGCCGCGCCCCCCGCCATGATCTCCGCCAGGGAGGAAATATCCCGCTCGGTGGTTTCCGCCGCCGCCTGCAGTTCCGCCGACATGGTGGGCACGCCGTTGAACCAGGTCACCCGCTCCTGCTCGATCAGGCGCAGGGCCTCCTGGGGATCCCACTTGTGCATGATGACCAGCTTGCGGCCCACAATCACGGACAACATAAAGGCCGAATGACTGGCGGTGCAATGAAAAAGCGGGATGGTGAGCAGGCCGCAAGGCGGAAACGCCTCCTCCGCCTGGGCCTCATCGGCGGGGGTTGCCGCCTTGGTTGCCATGCCCATCAACATCCAGCTGAACAGCGCCGACAGGATACCCCGATGGGAAGACAGAGCGCCCTTGGGATGACCTGTGGAACCCGAGGTGTACATGATGGTGGCGTAATCATCCGGCGCCATCTCCACCTCGGGCATCCCGGCGCCGGCAAACGTCTCTGTCAGGCTGGAAAACGGCGTGTGCGCCAGTTCAAGATCGTCGCAGTCGTCGATGGAAATCAGTTGCAGGCCGTGTTTGTCCGCAATAGGCGCAAGGCGCTCGATCCGCTGCCGGTCGGCCACCACGACTCTGGCCCCTGAATCCTCGAACCCGTAATCCAGTTCCTCGGTCGTCCACCAGGCATTCATGGGCACTGCCACGGCGCCCACCGAGACGGCGCCGATAAAGGCCATCATCCACTGGGGATTGTTCCTGCTGAGTATGGCCACCCGGTCGCCCTTGCCGATGCCGAAGCGCTCGACCAGGGCGCTGCCGAAAGCGGCGCTCAGCGCATACCCCTCCCCGTAGCTGTAACGCTCATCGAGGTAGACCGCGAAGTCCTTATCCGCGTGCTGCAACATGAGCTGGAAATACTGCCCGAGGTTGGCGGGCATGGCGACGTAATTGAGATAGTCGACGCCATCGATCTCGGCAGGTGCCACTTCGAAGGGTTGCCCCTTGGCAGTGAGCCCGGCGACCGCCTCTTCCAGTTTCCTGAGCTGTGGATTCATATCGCCGCGTCGCCTCCCGAGGTCGTCATCAGAACCCGCTCAGTTGCGCGAAGCGGTCCAGGTGGTAGTTATAGTCGCCGAACGTGTGCTGGGCAACGCGGGCCCGCTTGATGAAGAACCCGATCTCGTGCTCGTCGGTCATGCCGATGCCGCCGTGCATCTGTATGCCCTCATTGGTGGCCCGCTGGGCGACCTCGCACAGCTTGGCCTTGGCGGCACTGGCGAGCAGGGCAAGATCCTGTTCGCCGTCGTCGATGGCGTTTAGCGCCTGCAGCACGATGGAGCGGGCCAGCTCCAACTCCGCGAACAGCTCCGCCGCCCGGTGCTGCAGGCCCTGGAAGGAACCGATCACCCGGCCGAACTGCTTGCGCTCCTTGAGGTACTCGACGGTGCGCTCAAAGGCCTCCGCCGACAGGCCCAGCATTTCCGAGGCCAGGCCGATATTGGCGATATCCAGGGCGCGGTTGAGACCCGCTCCGGCGCCACCGGCGGGACCCAGCAGTGCCTCTCCGGAAACCCGCACCTTCTCCAGTGACAGTACCCCCATATTGCGCGAATCCACCATCGAGCGTCGCTCCAGCGACAGGCCCGGAGAGCCCGCATCCACCAGGAAGGCGCTGAGGCCATCGCTGTCACCGGCCGCGCCGGCGCTGCGCGCGATCACGATAAAGCTGTCCGCCACGTGGGCATCCGCTACCAGTACCTTGCAGCCGCTCAGTACCCAATCATCGCCCTCGGCGGTCGCGGTGGCCGCCACCTGTTCCGGTGCGTGGTGGGCGCCCTCCTGCAGGGCCAGGCTTACCAGCTTCTCGCCCGCGGCAATCGCCGGCAACAACTGTTCCTTCTGCTGCTGGCTACCCAGTTCGGCCACCAGCGTGGCAGCCACCAGCACGGTGGACTGCAGGGGACTGACGCTCAGGTGCCGGCCCGCCTGTTCCAGCACCAGCCCCAGCCCGGTGTAACCGTAACCCAGGCCGCCGAATTCCTCCGGGATGGCGATACCGGCCCAACCCATTTCCGCCATCTCGCGCCATACGCCCTCGTCGTAGCCCCGCTCACTGTCGCTGTCGCGCAATTCCCGCAGCTGTGCCACCGAGACCTTCTCCGCCAGGAAGCCCGCGGCGGATTCCCTGAGCATCACCTGCTCTTCATTCAATACCAGTGCCATATCTCTTTCCTCTCCGCGCTATTCGTCCGGCAGGCCAAGCACGCGCTTGGCGATAATATTGAGCTGCACCTCCGAGGTGCCCCCCTCGATGGAGTTGCCCTTGGAGCGCAGCCAGTCGCGGCTGACCGCGCCGCCGCGGTAGGCCTCCCCCTCCCAGCCCAGGGCGTATTCCCCCAGGGCCGCCAGGTTCAACTCGTTGCGGCGCTTGTTGAGCTCGGTGCCGTAGTACTTGAAGATGGAGGACGCCGCACCCAGGCCCTGGCCGGCCTTGGCCTCGTCCCCTACCCGGGCCATGGTGGCGCCGAAGGCCATGGTATCGAGTTGGTACTGGGCGATGGTCTGGCGCAGGATGCCGTTGGCCAGGCGCCCACTGGTGTCGGCGCCCATGGACTCCAGCGCCAGCTGTCCCACGGATTTTTTCGGCGCGGTGCCAAAACCGGAGATCATCTCCCGCTCGTGGGTCAGCAGGTACTTGGCGATGGTCCAACCCTTGCCCTCCTCCCCGATCAGGTTGCTCTTCTCCGCCCGGGCGTCGTCGAAGAAGGTCTCGCAGAAGGGCGACGATCCGGAAATCAGCTTGATCGGGCGCACGCTCACCCCGGGCTGGTCCATGTCGAACAGCACGAAGCTGATGCCCTCGTGCTTGCTGCCGGTGTTGTCGGTGCGCACCAGGCAGAATATCCAGTCAGCCTTGTCCGCGTAGGAGGTCCAGACTTTCTGTCCGTTGATCAGGTAGTGGTCGCCCTGGTCCTCCGCCCTGGTGGCCAGGCTGGCCAGGTCGGAGCCGGCGTTGGGCTCCGAGTAACCCTGGCACCAGCGGATCTCACCCCGGGCAATTTTCGGCAGGTGATCGAGCTTCTGCTCCTCGCTGCCGAACTTGAGCAGCGCCGGGCCCAGCATGGAGATCCCGAAGTTGGTCAGGGGAATGCGGGCATTGATGCGCAACATCTCCTGGCGCAGCACCTTGAGCTCGTCCTTATCCAGGCCAGTCGGGCACGGTCCAGCCGCGCTCCGCCATGCGGTCGCACCAGGTTTTCCTGTCCGGGTTATCGATTTCGGGGTTGCGTCCCCCCCAGTAGGCGTCATCAAAATTCTTGACCGGCGCGCGCATGGACTCGGGGCAATTCTCCTCCAGCCAGGCGCGGGTCTCCTGGCGGAACTGTTCAAGGTCACTCACGGGAATACCTCTTCCTCTGTCAGGGTGGTACCTGTCGGCCGCGGGCCGGCCGCGGTACCGCTTCAGTATAGCCGCCGGCAGTAAAGGTGCCCCGCCGGAAAGCGGGTTTGAACATACAGTATGTTTTTCTTGCGTTCAAGTATCTCCGCGTGAATTCCAGAGCGGGGCATAGGGTGCGCGGTACTCGATAAAGCGGGGTAACCCTGCGCTCTGCGCACCATTCCCGTATTATCAGGTACCGCCCTCTCATGGACCGTCGATCTGGCGTAGGGTACCCGATAAAGCGGGGCAGGCCCTGCGCACCGCGCACCATCCCAACGTTGAACACGCACCATCATCACCACCCCCATGACCACATTTGATTGATTATTTTCTTTGAGTGTTTTCGCAACGCGACCTAAAGTACTGTATATACAAACAGTATCCGGTGACCACCATGGGCCTGCCAAT
>JAACFI010000153.1 GCA_009937575.1 Haliea sp. | reverse complement strand
AGCCAATAAACTGTTGATCCGCGTCAAGACCGAGGTGGATTCCCACTTGGAACTGGCCGGCATCGCCAAGCGATTTGAAGGCGACAAAGCCATGCTGTTCGAAAAAGTGAAGGGCAGCGATTACCCGGTATTGATCGGTTTGTACTGGAATCTCGAGATCATGGCTAAAGTGTTCGACTGCGGCAGCAGTGAACTGCCCTTCGTGCTGACCGACGAGATCCAGGCCTGGAGCAAGAATCCCGTGGAGCCGGTAATTCTTGAGTCCGGCCCTGCCAACGAGGTGATCGAAACAGATATAGACCTGACTACACTTCCGGTGCCACACCATGCCACCGGTGACGGCGGGCCCTACCTGACTTCCAGCGTGGTCATCGCCAAGGACCCCGACACCGGGATCAGGAACCTGTCCATTCACCGCATGATGGTCACCGGCAAGAACCGCTTTACCCTTTTGCTCGAGGAACTGGGCCATGTAATGGACTACTACAAGCGCGCCGAGGCCAGGGGTGAGGCACTGGAAATCACGGTCAACAATGGTGTCGATTACCCGGTGAGTATGGCAGGGGCCGTACCGTCTTCTGCCGCGCCCATCGACTCCGACGAACTGGGAATCGCCAGCCAGATGCGCGGTGTGCCGGTGGAACTGATCAAGGCGCAGACGGTGGGCGTGGAAGCCATCGCCAATGCCCAGTTCGTTATCGAGGGTCGCATCCTGCCCGGGGTGCGCGAGCCGGAGGGCCCGTACGCAGAGGTGACCGGATATTATGCCGATCGTGACGAGCGCTGGGTGATGGAGGTGACAGCGCTGACGCGCCGCGAGAAACCCATCTTCCACTCCATCCTGTCCGGCCGTGAGGTGGGCAATGCCTACGGCCTCATCGCGGGTGCCGGAGCCTTCGCCAAGATCCATGCCATCGTGCCGGAGGTGACTGCCGTACACTTCGCCGACGGCAGCGTGCCCTATCACCTGGTGGTGAGGATGGACAAAAAGTTCGAGGGCAGCCAGCGCAACGCCATCATGGCGGCCTTCGTCTCCCTAGCCTTTGTAAAAACTGTTACCGTGGTCGACGAGGATGTGGATATATACAACCCGGCGGATGTCGACTGGGCGGTGCAGACCCGCTGTCGCCACGAGCACGACCTGTTGTTGATTCCCGATGCTATCGGGCACCGTCTCAATCCGATGGTGGAGGACGACAAGTGGACCCGGCTTGGCATCGACGCCACGGTGCCACTGCCGCGGCCAGAGAAATTTACCCGGGCGTCCATGAAGGACGTCAACCTGGCCGACTACGAGTTCACGGGGCGCTAGGATGAGACTTATCGTGGGTATCAGTGGGGCCAGCGGCGTGATCTACGGTATCCGCCTGCTGGAGATGTTGCAGGCTTTTGACGAGGTGGAGACCCACCTCGTGATGAGCCGTTACGGCCGACTCAACATCGAATTGGAAACGGACTACCGGGCCAAGGATGTAGAGGCCCTGGCTGACGTGGTGCACGGGGAACGCAACCAGGCGGCAACCATCTCCAGCGGTTCATTCGGGGTGGGCGGCATGATTGTCGCACCCTGTTCCATGAAGACCCTGTCAGCTATCGTTCATTCCTATGCCGACAGCCTGCTGGTACGTGCGGCTGATGTCTGCCTCAAGGAACGCAAGCAACTGGTGCTGATGCCGCGGGAAACCCCCCTGCATATGGGGCACTGCAAACTGATGTATGAGGCGTCCCAACTGGGGGCGATCATTGCACCGCCGGTGCCGGCGTTCTATACCAGGCCGCAGAACCTGGACGACATCGTCAATCACAGTGTGGCCCGTGTACTCGACCTGTTTGGACTGGATACCGGAACGCTCAAGCGCTGGCAGGGTGCGAGTGGAGCTGATTCGTGAGTGCCGACAACCCGAACTGCCGCATCGCCGTGGTCGGGGCCGGACGCATGGGTCGGGGTATCAGCCTGAGTTTTGCCTTTTCCGGTTACGCCGTGCAGTTGTGCGATAGCGAGGAACGCAGTGCCGGCGATTTCTCTGCCCTGGCGGAGTCAGTACAGCAGGAAATCGATACCGAACTGGATTTTCTACAACAGCTGCAACTGGTCTCTCCCCGGCAGGCAGGCGAAATCGCCCGTCGCATCACCGTGGTGTCCAGGCCGGAGGCGGTGCAGCCCCTGGGTGATGCGGATTTCGTGTTTGAAGCCGTGGCAGAAGTACTGGATATCAAGGCGTCCACTTACCGCTGGCTGAATACCGTGGTGTCAGATGGTGCGGTGATCGGTTCTACCACCTCGACCATGCTGGTCGATACACTGGCTGAGTTCGTGGCGTTGCCACAGCGCTTCCTGAACACCCACTGGCTGAATCCCGCCCTGCTTATGCCACTGGTGGAAATGAGCCCCGGCTGCGACAGTGGCGAGCAGGAGGTGGCTTCCATGAAAGCCCTGCTGGAGGGAATCGGCAAGCTGCCCGTGATCTGCGCTGCTTCTCCCGGATATATCGTGCCCCGCATCCAGGCGCTGGCGATGACCGAGGCGGCGCGCTGCGTGGAGGAGGGAGTGGCCTCCGCGGAGGACGTCGACAAGGCGATCCGGGTCGGTTTCGGTGTGCGCTATGCGGTGCTGGGGCTGCTGGAATTCATCGATTGGGGTGGTGGTGACATCGTCTACTACGCCACCCGGTACCTGGCGGACAACCTCGACGACAAGCGCTTCTCTGTGCCCGACATTATTGAAACCAATATGCGGGAACAGCGTAACGGCATTCGCGACGGCCAGGGCTTTTATGATTATCGTCAGCGCGACGTGGATGCCTACCGGCAGGAACGCCTGGGCGACTTCGTCAAATTGCTGCAACACCTGTCACTTCTGCCGAAGGCGAAGTAAGGAGCGGGTATGGCTACTGGCACCAGAACGACTAGCGAAACACGCAGGCACTTCCTGAGACGCGGCCTGGCGTCGGGGGCTCTCGGCCTGGCCGGGATCCTGAGTGCACCAGCGGCCTGGTGTCGTGAATTGGCGGGGAACCTGGCGCGTATCGGGGGACGCATCGTGATGCGCGACGACGTCGATTATCCCCAGTGGTGGTCGAGCATGGCCTGGTACCTGTTCAAGCCGCAACGCTTCCCCGACCTTATCGTACGCGCCCGCTCGGACCAGGACGTCATTGCAGCGCTGGCCCACGCCCGGGAAAAAAACCTCAAGGTGGTAGTACGCTCCGGCGGCCACAACCCGGCCCGGGCGGTGCTGCGCGAGGGCGGCCTGTTGCTCGACCTGTCTCGCTTGCGCGATGTGCAGATTGACGTTGCCGCGAAATCCGCCTGGGTGGAGCCCGGCATTCACGGTGAGGACCTGGTTCATCTGCTCGCGCAGCAGGGACTGGACTTTCCCGCCGCGCACACGGGCATCGTACCCATCGGTGGCTATATCCTCGGCGGTGGGCTTGGCTGGAATATGCCGGAGCGGGGTATCGCCTGCCGTTCCATCCTGGCTGCAGAAGTAATTACTGCCGATGGGCGCAAACTGGTCGCCAGCGCTGACCAGAACCGGGATCTATGGTGGGCCATACGCGGCTGCGGACCGGGCTTCTTCGGGGTGGTAACGCGCTACAAACTGCAGTTGTTCCCCCTGCACACTGCCATGACCAAGAGCAAGTACCTGTTCCCCCTGGAACGACTGCCGCAGGTGTGCAAAGCGCTGGAAAAAGTAACCGTCGAGAAGGAGGAGCGGCTGGAAATACTGGCGGTGGTGGGCCGATTCTTTCCCCCGGACAAGCCGCCCGAGGAGCGGGACCTGGTCTGTGCGGTAAGCGTCTTCGCCTTTGCCGACAGCGAGGAGGATGCCAGCCGGCTGATGCAACCCTGGACGAACAGCGGTTTGCCGGGCCAGAGCCTGTTGAAGGTAGAGAACAGGGTGATGGACTACGAACAATTGTTTGCCGGCCAGGAAACAGACTTTTCCAGTCCCATGCGCACGGCGGTGGAAAATATCTGGACTGATGATATTTCCGGGGCCCTCCAGGCGCTGGCCGGGAAAATGCAGAAAGAACCGCCACCTTCGCCCCGCTGCTTTGCCCTTTCAGCCTGGGGATTCAGTAATACCCGTGAGGATGAAACCTCCTGTGTGCATACACCGGCGCCACACTACCTGTCCTGGTACCTGATGGCCGAGGAGGAGGCGCACCTCTCCCGCAACCGGGTCTGGATGGACGACGCGGTGAAACTACTGAGGCCGATGACGCGCGGTCATTACATCAACGAAATCGATCCCCTTCACTATCCGCAACACGTGGAAGAGTGTTTCTCGAAGGACAGTTGGAAACAGCTGGCACAGTTGCGTAAACACCACGATCCCGACGGCTTGTTTTTCACCTGGCTGGGACATGGAGAGAACACATGAACGGAAAAATCCCGATATTGGCAGCGATCCTGATATTTGTATTGCCGGCAACGGCACCGGCCGGGGATATCGAGGCGGGCCGGGAAAAATCGAAGACCTGTGCCGCCTGTCACGGCGCAGTGGGGATCAGCCCGAACACCTCCTGGCCCAACCTGGCCAACCAGCAGGTGGCCTACCTGGTAAAGCAGATGAAGGCCTTTCGCGACGGTGAGCGCAGCGACCCCTGGATGAGCCCGATGGCGAAATCGCTGACGGATGAAGATATCGAAGACCTGGCAGCTTTTTACAACAGCTTGCCTGTACGAGACGCCTACCAATAGCAGTGCACAAAGGTCTGTTAATTAACAGCATGAATTAAATGACAGGATCAGGGCAATGAATATAGCGCAGTATCTGCTGGCACGGTTGCAAGAACAGGGCGTTGACCATGTGTTCGGTATTCCCGGCGACTTCATCCTGCCTTTTTTCCAGGAGATGGTAGACAGCGGGGTCGATCATATAGCCGCCTGTAACGAGTTGAACGCCGGATACGCGGCGGACGGTTATGCGCGCCTGAAGGGGTTGGGTGCGGCGGCGGTTACCTACGGCCCCGGCTCTTTCAGTATCGTCAACGCCGTTGCCGGGGCCTATGCAGAGAGCGTGCCGCTGCTGGTGATTTCCGGCGGACCCGATACCAACGCCTACCGCAACCAACCGGTTCTGCATCACACGCTTCCAAAGAAGTACGACGCCTCCCTCAAGATATTCAGCCAGATTACTGCCTATTCGGCCCTGCTGGACGACCCGCAGCAGGCGCCGGCTCAGATCGACGAGGCGCTGCGTGTGTGTCTTTCGCAGAGTAAACCGGTATTCCTGGAGATCCCGGTAGACGTGCAGACCCACGCATGCCAGGAGCCGGCACCCCTGCAGAAGCTCGCCCCTCTCCAGGACGAAGTAGCCCTGGCATCCGCCCTCAGTGATATTCTGGTACGGGTTCGCAAAGGCGGACGCACGGTGATCGTTCCCGGACACGAGGTGCATCGCGAGGGACTTCAGGACAGGGTTCTGACGCTACTGGACAAAACCGGTATGGCCGCGGCGTCCATGTTTATTGGCAAGGCGGACTTTATGGAACAGCATGCGCAATGCATTGGCGCCTACCAGGGTGCAGGCAGCCTGCCGGAGGTCCGCGACTATCTGGAAGGCGCCGACACGGTGTTGTTCCTGGGTGTGGTCCTGTCAGATTTCAACCTGGGCGGCTTTACCGCCAAACTCGACCCCGACCAGGTGGTCAGCGCCCTGGACGGGCAAGTGGAAAGCTCCAGCGGCTCCTATGCGGACGTACCACTGTCAGATCTCATCGATGGTCTGATTGACCTCCTGCCCGCCGGCGAGCCGGATGCAGCGGCACCACGGCAGCAGTTCTCGCACAAGACCGCGGTAGCGTTTGAAGCAGTCCCCGATGCACCGATGACCAACAGGCGTTTTTACGATCGTATGGCGCATTTCCTGCGCAATGGCGATATCGTCGCCGCCGACGCAGGTTGCGCCATCAACACGACCCAGGTGCAGTTCATCGGGGGCGTCTCCTATATCGCCTCTTGCTACTGGGCATCTATCGGCATGGGCTTCGGTGCCGCCTTCGGTGCCTGCTTCGCCGCCGGTGAAGGGCAGCGGGTTATCGCCATCGAAGGGGACGGGTCTTTCCAGATGTCGGCTCAGGAACTGTCCAGTATGGCTCGCTACGATTGCCCGGCGATCGTGTTCGTGGTCAATAATCGGGGTTATACCGCCGAGCGCCTGATTCACGATGGCCCGTTTAACGATATTGCCCAGTGGCGCTATCACCAGTTACCTGCGGCTTTCGGTGGTGTCGGGCTGGAAGTACATACCGAGGGGGACCTGGAGGAGGCGCTGGGGCGGGCTGAAGCCCACACCGGTCCGGGCCCGCTGCTGATCGAAGTGCATGTGGATCCCTGGGATGCCTCCGAGGCCTTTATACTGATGAGCGAAACCCTGCGTAAATAAACAAGAACGAGGTGAACAACACAACATGGAGCATGCAGAGTTGAGCGCACAGGAGCAACCCGGCAAGTCCCTGGCCTATCCCTGGTACATCGTGTCGCTGTGTATGGTCGCCTATATATTTTCCTTTATCGATCGGCAGGTCATCACCCTGCTGATACAACCGATCCGCGCCGACCTGCAGATCTCCGACACCCAGTTCAGCCTGCTGCACGGCCTGGCCTTCGCCCTGTTATATGCCACGGCGGGCATCCCCATCGCCCGCCTGGCAGACTCGCGTTCGCGACCGATGATTATCTCGGTCGGCATCTTCGTCTGGAGCCTGGCCACTGCGCTGTGTGGTGTGGCGAAAAATTTTGCGCAATTGTTCATGGCGCGCATGGCCGTCGGGGTCGGAGAGGCGGCCCTGTCCCCGGCGGCTTACTCCATGATCACCGATTCTTTTCCCAAGTCCAGGCTGGGCATGGCCCTGGGCGTCTACTCCAGCGGCTCTTTTCTCGGCGGTGGCCTGGCCTTCATCATCGGGGGAGCGGCCATTGCGCTGGTAGAACAGTGGGGTGCGCAGCAGGTGCCGCTGATCGGCCTGGTCAAGCCCTGGCAGATGACGTTCTTTATCGTGGGATTACCGGGCATTCTGGTGGCCGCCCTGTTCATCCTGACGGTAAGGGATCCCGAGCGGAAGGGCCTGGCGGGCACGGCGGATGCGCAGGGCGGGATGGCGGTACAGTCTTTCAGCTTCGGTGATGTATTGCGCTACATCGGCGGGCACAGGCGGACCTTTGCGTCTCATTACCTGGGATTCGGCTGTATGTCGCTGGCGCTGTTTGCCTTGATGAACTGGGCGCCGGCGTACTTCCTGCGCAAATTCGGTATGTCGGTGCGCGACGTGGGATTGTCGCTGGGCCTGGTGGTACTGATCGGCAACAGTGCCGGTGTGCTTGCCAGCGGCTGGCTGACGGATCGCCTGACACGTCGGGGCTACCAGGATGCCCCCATGCGCGCCGGTATGATCGGCGGCCTGGGTGTGATCATTCCCGCGGCCCTGTTCTCCCAGGTCGCCGGCTTTAACGGTACTCTCGCATTGCTGGCGCTGGCCATGTTTTTCGCCAGTTTCCCGCTGGCCACTTCGGCAGCGGCGCTGCAGTTGATGGCGCCGAACCAGATGCGCGCCCAGGTAACGGCCCTGTTTTTCCTGTCCATGAACATCCTCGGGATCACCGGGGGGACCACGCTGGTTGCACTGTGCACGGACTACCTGTTCCGGGACGATATCCTGGTGGGTTACTCGATGTCACTGATCAGCGCACTGGGCGCGCTGGGTGGCGCGCTGTTATTATTCTGGGGATTGGGGGCCTTCACCCGGACCCATCGGGAGGTTGCCCAGCCCGAACACTGAAGTTAGAAGATAACGATAAAAAGGTAGCGACATGAGCACGGCGGCGTCCGTTGAACACTACATTCCCGAGAAAACCCTCACGCGCTTCCAGATACTGGCGATCAGCCTGTGTGCGCTGATCAACATATTCGACGGGTTTGATGCGCTGGCCATTGCCTATACGGCGCCGGCTATCTCCACCGAGTGGGAACTCTCCCCCGGCGCCCTGGGAATCGTATTCAGTGCCGGCTACCTGGGCATGGCCATCGGCGCGATGACCCTGGGCACCCTCAGTGACTACCTGGGCCGGCGCAAAATGATCCTGTTCAGCCTGGCCACGGTCACGTTGACCATGGGGCTGACCTCCACCGCAAAATCGGTGGAGATCCTGTTGGCCTATCGCTTTGCAGGGGGCTTGGCCATCGGCGCGATGCTGGCCAGCATCACCGCGATTACCGCCGAGTATTCTCCCGATGCCAGGAGAAACTTCATGATCTGCATCGTCCAGGGCACCTATGCCATCGGCGCCACGCTCGGCGGCCTGCTCTCGGCCTACCTGATAGAGGATCACGGCTGGCGTTCCGTGTTTGCCGCCGGGGCGGTATTGAACGCCGCGGTGTTCGTGCTGGTCTTCCTGCTGTTGCCGGAATCCCTGGCCTTTCTGCTGAACAAGCGACCCGCGGGCGGCCTGGACAAGGCCAATCGCATCATCACCCGCCTGGGCGGCGAACAGTTGCAGGCCTGGCCGGATAGCGGCACGCAGCAGCGCGGCAGCGTCGGTGTGGGGGCGCTGTTTGACGGTGATATGAGAAAGTGGTCCCTGCTGTTATGGACGGCCACCTTCAGTGCAATGTTCGGCATTTACTTCCTGATGAGTTGGATACCCAAGGTAGTGGTGGATGCGGGCATGCCGCTGGACAAGGCCATCTGGATAGGTATGTCGATCAATGCGGGAGGGCTGGTGGGAATCCTCTGGCTCGGCTATCGCTCCGCCACCAGTGGACTGCGGTTCATGGTAGCCAGTTTCATGACAACCGCCGGGGTGCTGATGATCGTATTCGGCCTGCTGGAGGCGCAGGTGGCTGTGCTGATGGTGACTGCAGTGGCCCTGGGATTTTTTGGACAGGGTGGTTTTATCGGTCTTTATTCCGTGGCCGCGCGCCTCTACCCCACGGCTGTGCGCGCCACCGGTATCGGATGGGCTATCGGGCTGGGGCGGGTAGGGGCGATTATCGGACCTTCCATAGCGGGGGTGCTGATCGGGCTGGGCTGGCACCAGTCAGTCTATTTCGCGGTGCTTTCCATACCTTTCTTTATCGGCGCGGTGGCTATCTGGTCCCTGCGTGCCCGGGAACTGGATTTAGGCTAGCCTCGCGGCTTGCAGCATTACCGCTGAGTCCACTTCCCTCAGTAGCCGAACAGGGCGCGGCGCAACCAGGCTTTGAACCTGGCCCACAGGCCGGGTTTCTCTCCCGCGGCAGTGATGTCTGCTTCTGGTTCCAGCTGGCGGCGAAAGTCCACAATGAATTGCTCGCTCATGGAGTCGGCAAACTTGTCCATCACCCCACCGGCAAATTTACCCAGCCGCCCCACGATCACCACGTTGGCCGTGAAAGCGACATCTGTCTGGTCTTCGGCTGCGCCGGTCAGTGACAGTGTGGCCTCTGCGTTCATACGGCTGGCCCGGCCCCCTTCCTCGCCCTTGATCTCATAGACCGCGTATTCAGGCGGCCGCTGTTCGCGTTCCACCACATCGGCGTTGACAGAGGTCTTGATCGGACCCACTTTGATGGCCATGACACCCTTGTATTTGCCCGGTGCCTGCACCTTGACTTCCTTTACCCCGGGCAGGCAGGTGGCCACGCGTTCAGCGGAGGTAATGAATTCCCAGACCTCGGCCTGGGGGGCGGCGACGCGAAACGATTTCTGTATGTCCATGATTGATTCCCGGATATCAGTCTTTGCCAGTGTATCCGCACCCGGGCGAAATACACCCCCGCCGAGGGCAGGGACGGTCGATTGTGACTATAATTGAGTGACAGCGTCGCAACTATGCAGAGAATGCAGTCGATTGTGCATTCCTTGCATCTATCTTTCGCCGCTGCGATCAATATATAGCGGCCCGCCCGGGCACTTCCTATACTTTCTGCACAACAGGTATATCACTTCATGAACTCATTATAACGGAGAGGTGACCATGGCATTACCTGAGTTACAGGAATTCTGCCTGCCGACAAGCCCAGCGGAAGTGTCCGAGCTGATGGAGAAATATGGCGACTCTGCCCTGCTGGTGGCCGGGGGCACGTTCCTGCACGGCCTGGAGGCGCGCGGCTTCCTGTCCGGCGTCGAGGCTCTCATAGACCTGCGTAAACTGGGTCTGGACACGCTGCAACCGGAAAAGGGTGGCATCCGGGCCGGTGCTACCGTCAACTTTGCCGCACTCCAGCAGATGCCCGGTCTGGACAGCCCGGCCTATGG
>JAACFI010000538.1 GCA_009937575.1 Haliea sp. | reverse complement strand
TGTAAGGTAGCTGTGGTAGGCTCGCCTGTGGTAGGGAGCTCGCTGAACATCTTTCTGCAGCTAGCCGGGCAACGTTGGATCGCCCATATGGTTTGGAATATGCCGACGGCGTTGAGATGGGGGATCAGAGTTTTCTCGCCTAAGATCACCCGGGATTGGCGTAGGTGGTATGATATGCAAATCCAAGACCTGTCGAGAACAACGCTCGAGGCGTTTTTCACCAGTATCGCCTCTTTGCGACGCGTTGACCTACGAGGAAAGCTGCCTGTGCTGCGCCTGCCGGTGATGAGTGTCCACGGCGTCGGTGACAATGTGGTCAACCCCGATCAAGCAACTCTCATCGGTCGCTACGTCAGAGGGGCCCGGATTGAGATGATGCCCCATTCACGTCATTTTCCGATGCTCGACGAGCCGGAGTCATTTAACCAACGGCTCCACTCGTTCTTAAAAAATTCAGGAATAGACTAGTCGTCATTGCACCCCTTATGGACTGGTAGCTAGCGTTATGCCCACCGAGAAGTCATCAGAGACAAGCGGGTATTACTACCCCAACAACATGGGACGCATCGTGCTCCAGGCCCTGGAAGAAGTGATGGGGCGCAATGGCGTCAATGCTCTGCTGACACTTGCCAAGCTTCGACATCTAGTCAACAACTTTCCGCCCAACAATTTGGAAAAGGGTTTTCCCTTTGAGGATTTCGGGGCTATCACCCAAGCCTTGGACGATATGTATGGCCCCCGGGGAGGACGTGGGTTGGGCATCCGGGCTGGGCGGGCTGCTTTCAAGTATGCGCTCAGAGAGTTCGGTGCCGTGTTGGGCATTGCCGACCTGGCATTTCGGCTTTTGCCCTTAGGCATGAAAATGAAAGTCGGCATCAATACATTTGCCGAGACCTTTAACAAATTCTCTGACCAGATAGTCCGGCTGGAGGAAGACGAGGAGTATTTTATTTGGGTCATCGAGCGTTGCCCGGTGTGTTGGGGCCGCACAACAGAAGCCCCGTGTTGTCACGCCGCCGTCGGAGTTCTGCAAGAGGGAGCACACTGGTTGAGCGGAGGCAAAAGCTTTCGAGCAGAAGAAGTGGCGTGCATTGCGGCAGGCGATGAGACCTGCAAAATACTGCTGGACAAACGGCCGCTTGATTGATCATTTGCGTTGTGGCGTAATTAGGAAGTTAGTTCGTCGTTACTGAACCTGGCCAGTCGATGATTAAAATTGTTATTTCTGACGATACGCTCATTCCACCATTTAATGAGCCGGCCCGTGACCTGCGTGTTCTTAACAAACCACTCTGGTTGTTCCAACGGGACGTGCTGAGTCCGTATTGCTCCCAGGAAATCGAATTCCAGCAAAACATAGACCATCCTTTAGAAATACCAGGCAAAACAGACCAGCTAATCCCTCCCGACCAAGAGCTTTTGGTCTACCGCGATAATCTATTCTTTGATAGACACTTGTTGGCCGCTTTTATTGAGAGAGCCAAGGCAAAGGCAGAACATGAGAAAAAGGCCAGCCAAATTGCCTTCTCGCTCAATGATGCGGCCATTGTTACTCATGCACTGCATTTGCAGGAGGGTATACGGCGGGAAGGAGACATTTATGTAGCCGATATGTGGTACTTCCCGGAAGGCCTAACGGCCGAAATCGAGCCGGTCGTCGTCGACACCTTGCCTCGTGAAATCGGCTACTATCACGTCCCAGCCTACATGGCGGCTGACCGAGGTGACCTGGCTTATCAGATCCCCCAGCGAGCCTTTCTCTCCATGGAGAATTGGGTACATGTGTTCGTCGCCAATATACCGTTTGGCATCGTCGCCGAAGGCGCGCGCTTTGAAGGTTCGATAGATCGACCGAAGACTATGGTGCGCATCTTGCTCCGATCCCTGGTCGAACGCAAGCAATTCCTATCCAACTCGGCCATGGTTCAGGTGGGAGAGGATGCACAAATCGATCCCACCGCCATCATCCAGGGGCCAGCGAGAATTGGGACGGATGTTAGAATCGAAGCCGGGGCTGTCATCACCAACAGCGTTATCGGCAATAACGTGACAATTGGGCAGGGTGCCCAGGTGATGGCCAGTATCGTCAGCGATGGCTGCTATTTGCCCTTCCGAGCGGCTGTCTTTATGACTACGTTGTTTGAGAACACCATGGTGGCCCAGAATGCCTGCCTGCAACTCAGTGTCGTCGGACGCGACACCTTCATTGGTGCGGGTAACACATTCACCGATTTTAACCTGTTAGGCAAATCAATCCGCACGATGCATAAGGGCGAGTTGCAGGAGGTGGGCCTGGAAGTACTGGGCGGCTGCGTAGGAAACAACTGTCGCATCGGGTCCGGCTACGTCGTTTATCCGGCACGCACCATCGAGTCGGATGTAGTGCTCATCTCCCAGCAACCTGGACGGCGGGTGATTTCCGAGAACATTTCGTTCGAGGAAAGCGATCATCACGACTGGCCAGGCGAGTTGCACAAACCGCTATATCGCCCGGATAAGATCCAAGCAGACACTCGGGCCGCCACGACCCGAACCGGCCGGCGCGAAAT
>JAACFI010000537.1 GCA_009937575.1 Haliea sp. | reverse complement strand
CGATATCCATAACGGCCTTCAGCGGCGACTTCCTGGAGGAGAACGGCATCCAGAAGATTAATCAGGTTGCGCAGATTACCCCCAATTTCAACATCGCGGGTTCAGTACAACCCTCCAATGCTCGCATTCAGATACGCGGCATCGGCGCTGCCGGAAACAATGCGATTGAGCCCAGCGTTGGTGTGTTTATCGACGGTGTCTATTATCCCCGCCCCGGTTCCGTGATCGGCCTGCTCATGGATATCGACTCTTTTGAGGTGCTGCGCGGCCCCCAGGGCACCCTGTTCGGCAGGAACACCGTCGCGGGTGCAATGAATATCACTACCAGAAATCCCTCGCAGGAAACCGAGGGATCGATTGAGCTGGGTTATGGTGACTATGATCTCTACGAAGTCGGCGGTTCCTTTAATGCCGCCCTCACTGACAGCATCGCCGGCAGAATTGCCTTTAAATACGCCGACCGCGATGGCTATGGCGACAATATCCTCGATGGGGAAGAGTATGGCGCCAGGGATGATCTCGTGGCCCGCGCGAAACTGTTGTTTGATTTCAGCGATCAGTTGTCGATGCTGGTGACCGCGGACTACGCCGAGATCAATGCAGAGGGGAATGGCTCAGAATTGTTGAACTCCACCAATACCGCGGCCTTCGATGCAAATACGACGGAACTTTATGGCTCATCGCCGGCGACGAACGATTCCTACGATTGGAAAGTTAACCAGGTAGTAGATGATGAGCACGAAGATGAGCAGTGGGGATTGTCGGTTGATATCAACTACGAATTTACGAATGGCATTCGGCTCCGCTCAATAACTGCCGCTCGCGAGTGGGAAGCCACTTTCGCGGACGGGGATGCCCATTATCCCGTCAAACTGATACCCGGCACGACCGACTATGACACCGAGACGATATCCCAGGAATTCCAGCTGATGTCACCGGGTGGCGAAACCGTGGACTGGCTGGCGGGTGTCTACTACTACGAGGAGGACTACGACATCGACCTGTCGCGGGACCTGGGTGAAGCCTTTTGCGATCCGACTATCGCCGCCGTCGTCCCTCCGCCCCTGGTTCCAATCGTGGTCCCCCTTTGCCAGGCCGGTGCGCAGGAGGGCGCGACAACCAACACATTCACGCAGGAGCTGGAGAGTATCGCCGTTTTCGGGCAGGCCACCTGGAATATCAATGACGCCTGGAACACCACCCTGGGCCTGCGCTGGACCGATGATGAGAAGGACGGGGATTATATTGCTGAGGTCAATAACATTGCCGCCGGGCAGTTTGCTGCGCCCGAGACCTCTCTCGGTATGGAGCGTGACGACTCGAAGACGACCTGGTTCGGCAACGTCAACTGGCATGTCACCGAAGACATCATGCTGTTTGCCACTGCGTCCACGGGATACAAGTCAGGCGGGTTCAACTCGCAGAGTGGTGGGAGCCAACCCCTTGGTGATGCGCGAATTTACGGTCCCGAGGAAACAACGAACTACGAGCTGGGTGTGAAGAGCACCCTGCTCGATGGCACCATGACAGCCAACGCCACGCTGTATCACATGGAGATCGATGATTTCCAGGACCGGATCTTTGATGGTCTCAGCTTCATTGTGGTCAATGCCGGTGAATTGCGCCAGCAGGGTGTGGAGGCAGACATCAACTGGGCGCCGATCGAACCCCTGCGCATTGTCGCGGGCGTGGGTTACCTGGATTCCGAGTATCTGGATTTCGAAGGGGCTCCACCACTGCCGGGTAGCGACGAACTACAGGACCTCGAGGGCGAGCGGCGGAACTTTTCACCGGAGTGGCAAACATCACTGACTGCCGATTGGACCCAATCCCTGGATAACGGTATGGAGTGGTTCGTGGGTGGTAGCTGGAGTTGGTTCGATGAGCAGAATGTCGGTACCACGTCGAACAACAACCCCCAGTCGATGCAGGATTCCTACTCGCTGGTGAATGCACGTGTGGGGCTCCGTGCGGAACAATGGGATGTCACGCTATTTGGCTATAACCTCACCGAAGAGGACTATTGCCAGAGCATCTTCCAGCAGGCTTTCGGTGAACCCCTGGGGGCGATTAATGAAGAGAACAATACCTCGGTTATGCGTTGTAACCTGGGTGCCCCAACCACCTGGGCTGTGAGGGGAACCTACCGATTCTGATGTCTTGCGGTGCGGTTTAGGCCGGCCACTAGGTCGGCCTTTTTTTGGCTGCTTAACAACAGGGACTCAACAGAGGACTGAACGGTGAAGAATACTCTACTTTGCGCACTGATCTGCGCGATGTCGTCTTCTGCAACCGCGGCCGGTAAGCAGCTGCTGTGGGGTGACACCCATTTGCATACGACTTACTCGTCGGATGCTTACGCTAACGGCAATTTGACGGCTGAGCCCGACGTCGCCTATCGCTACGCCAGGGGTATGCCCGTTGTACACCCGTACCACAGGGCTAGAGTTCAGATAGGGACCCCGCTGGATTTCCTGGTGGTGTCCGATCACGCTGAATTCCTCGGTGGTATCCGCAGCATTCACCGCAACGGGGTGGACACCAGTGATCTG
>JAACFI010000152.1 GCA_009937575.1 Haliea sp. | reverse complement strand
TCGCTGGTGGGCAGGGTGGCCGTGGTGACCGGCGCCTCCGCCGGACTGGGGGTGGAGACCGCCCGGGTACTGGCAGGCGCCGGGGCCACCGTGGCGCTGTTGGCCCGGGACGCCGCCAGACTGGCGCCTGTCCTCGAGCAACTGGCTGCGGCGCTTCCACAGGCGCAGTTGGACAGTGCCATCGTCGACCTGGCGGACCTGGACAGCGTGCGAGGCTGCGCGGCGGAATTACTCGAACGCTACCCGCGCATCCACCTGCTGATCAACAACGCCGGGGTAATGGCCTGCCCGCAACTGCGCACTGCCCAGGGCTTCGAGATGCAGTTCGGCACCAACCACCTGGGTCACTTCCTGCTGACCGGCCTGCTGTTGCCGGCCCTGCTGGCGGCGGCCGAGGAGGGCGGCGGCGAGAGCCGGGTGGTATCCCTCAGTTCCAGCGGCCACAAGCTGGCCGCCGCTGACCTGCAAGACCCCAATTTCGAGCGCACCGATTACGACAAGTTTATCGCTTACGGCCAGTCCAAGAGCGCCAACAGCCTGTTTGCCGTGGGCCTGGACCGGCGCTTCAAGGATCGGGGTGTGCGGGCCTTCGCCGTCCACCCGGGCATGATCATGACCGACCTGGGCCGCCATATGAGCCAGGCGGATGTCGAGGAGTTGATGGCTATCGCGCCCCCCGGTGAGACCCTGGTAGTGAAAAGCGTGGAGCAGGGCGCCGCCACCAGCGTGTGGGCTGCCAGCTCGCCGGACCTGGCGGGACAGGGTGGCATCTACCTGGAGAACTGCCAGGTGGCGAAGCCCGCCGGCCCGGGAGGCGATGGCGGCTTCATGCCCCACGCGGCGGACCCGGAGGCAGCGGAGAGCCTGTGGGAACTCTCGGAGGAACTGGTGGGTCAAAAGTTCTAATGACAACAGTGGGGACTTTTGCATGCCATTGATTTTCAGGCGCTTTTATCAGGTCGTCGCCGCGACCATCGGCCTGTTGCTGGCGTTGGCTGCCCAGGCCAGCGACAAGGCCACCATCGTCGCCGACTCCCAGCAGGCCCTGGAAAGCCTGGGCGGCCACGTCAGCGGTGTCGGGCAGCTGCTGGAAAAGGCCGCCGGTGTGCTGGTGTTTCCCGACGTGGTCAAGGTTGGTTTCGGTGGTGCCGACGAGTACGGTGATGGCTGCCTGCTGGTGAAGGGCAAGCCGGTGGCTTTCTACTCCACTTCCGGGGCAGCTTATGGACTGCCGCTGGGCGTCCGCTCCAAGTCCGAGGTGGTGCTGTTCATGACCCCCCAGGCGCTTAAAGATTTTCGCGCCGGCCCAGCCTGGCAGGTGGGGGTGAACGGCGATATCACCCTGGTGCGCATGGCCGCCGGCGGCGGCATCGATGCGGCGACCACCGGCGAGCCCATCCTCGGATTCATCTTTTCCGACAAGGGCCTGGCCAGGGGCCTGACCCTGGACGGCGCCAGCTTCACCCGCCTCGCTCGCTGAAACCTGGCTATTTTACGGTGCGCTGGGCAGGCCCGGCGCACCCTACACCTCATCCTGCGAATTGCGGTATTCTCATTCTGTAATTGATACCGTTTGGGAGTGGAGCAAGATGTCACAACTCGTACCCGTCGCGGGGGCCCTCAAGGGCGAGGTGGCCCTGGGGGAACAGGTCACCGTGCGCGGCTGGCTGCGCAGCAAGCGCGATTCCAAGGCCGGCATCTCCTTCCTGGCAGTGCACGACGGCTCCTCCTTCGACCCCATCCAGGCGGTGGTGCCCAACACCCTGGCCAATTACGAGGAGGAGGTGCTGCACCTGTCCACCGGTTGCTCGGTGGTGGTCAGCGGCGAGCTGGTAGCTTCCGAGGGGAAGGGCCAGAGCGTGGAGATCCAGGCCGGCGAAGTGCAGGTGGTGGGCATGGTGGACGACCCGGAAAGCTACCCCATTGCCAAAAAACGCCACAGCTTCGAGTACCTGCGCACCCAGGCCCACCTGCGGGTGCGCACCAATACCATTGGCGCGATCACCCGGGTGCGCACCACCCTGGCCAACGCCATCCACAACTATTTTCACGATCATGGCTTCCACTGGATCAACACGCCCATCATCACCGGCAGCGACTGCGAGGGGGCCGGTGAACTGTTCAGGGTGAGTACCCTGGATTTCGCCAATATGCCGCGCAACGACCGGGACGAGGTGGACTTCCACCAGGACTTTTTCGCCGGCGAGTCCTTCCTCACGGTCTCCGGGCAGCTGGAGGTGGAATCCTACTGCCTGGCCATGAGCAAGGTCTACACCTTCGGCCCCACCTTCCGCGCGGAAAACTCCAACACCAGCCGCCACCTGGCGGAATTCTGGATGGTGGAGCCGGAGGTGGCCTTCGCCAACCTGCATGACGATGCGGACCTGGCGGAAGACCTGCTCAAGCACCTGTTCACCCGGGTACTGGAGGAGCGGGAGGACGACATGGCCTTCTTCCAGCAGCGTATCGACAACACCGTGCTGGAGCGCCTGCGCACGGTGATCGACAACAGCTTCGAGCGCATGGATTACACCGAGGCAATCCGCATCCTGGAAAACTGCGGGGAGAACTTCGAGTTCCCGGTGGAGTGGGGGGTGGACCTGGCCTCTGAGCACGAGCGTTTCCTGGCGGAAAAGCACGTGGGGCGTCCGGTGGTGGTGATGAACTACCCGAAGGAGATCAAGGCCTTCTACATGCGCCTGAACGACGACGAAAAGACGGTGGCGGCGATGGATGTGCTGGCCCCGGGTATCGGCGAGATCATCGGCGGCAGCCAGCGGGAGGAGCGGCTGGACGTTTTGGATGCCCGCATGGAACCCCAACTCCGGGAGGAGCTCTGGTGGTACCGCGACCTGCGTCGCTACGGCTCGGTCCCCCACGCGGGCTTCGGCCTGGGTTTCGAGCGCCTGCTGAATTACATCACGGGCATGGAGAACGTCCGGGATGCGATACCTTTTCCCCGAACTCCGGGGCATGCGGTTTTTTGAGTTCCTGGAAGTCGCGGGAGGGGTGTTCTGGTTTTGCATGCAGAACCAGAACACCCCTCCCCGCCGACCATCGCACTCCGGAATTCATAAAGTGACCCAAACAGGTAACTTGATCAGAATTTGATCAAGAATTGTGAAATATTGCCTAAAATTTGATCAGGTGAGCGCCAAAATTCGACCATACTGAATACTCAGAAGAACGAAAAAGCCGTGGGTGCCCGCAAACAGCCTGCGGTGTTCGGGAGTGCCCCATGCAGCGCGCAAATCGAGCCAGTGAAGGTGGGTCCATCAGCGAGATGGCCATCGTGGATACCTTTACCAAGCTGATCTTTGGTGAGGAAGAGACCTACAGCTCGAAGGAGCTGCACATCATCCAGGCTTTCCGGACCGTGGATCCCAATGTAGCCTTCGACAGCCACACGGATATGGGCGAGTACCTCCGTGCCCTGGGGGTGCAGGAGATGATCCAGCTGGTGGCCCGGGTGCGGGTGCAGTTGGCGGAGGGGTTGCACAACCTGCAGGACGCCGGTCGTGTTGTGGTGGATACCGCGAGTCACGTGGCGGTGAACCGCCGGACGCACTGATCATCGAATTCGAATACCGGCAATATCAAGGGTAGGGTGCGCATTGCGCACCATTTACGATGGCCGTTGGTGGGGTGAATGGTGCGTAATGCGCACCCTACGCGGTGATCACATCACTCTTCGGCGGGCGGCTCTTTCGGCGGTTTCAACCCACACCCCTCCACCAACGCAAACCTGGCCAGGTACTGCTCTTCCGGATCGGCGCCCAGGTAGGTGATCTCCACCGGCTGCTCCAGCTGGAAGCGGCGGGTGGTACTGGTGAGGCTGGCGGTCCACTTGTCGTAGCTGAATTTCTCCGGGTCCTTGCGCAGGTCCACGAAACCCTCGAGGCCGCTGTCGTCCAGGCGCACATTGAAACCGCTGGAATTGACGTGAATCACCCGTCCCTTGAAGCTCACTTTTTCCCCGGCGGAGGACAGCCTCGCCAGGTAGCGGCTGGCCAGCCAGCGCTCCGCTTCCAGGGTCGCGGAGCGGGACACCGCCAGGCGCTCGGCCAGGGTGTCCAGGGTTTCCGCGGAAACCAGTTTCGCCTCGTCCCCGTGCAGCACCGTCTTGATCTGCAGGTGCACCAGTAAATCCAGGTACTTGCGCAGGGGAGAGGTACAGTTGGTGTAGCTCTCCAGGGCCATGCCCATGTGTGCCGCCGGCTCGCAGCCCAGCTCCGCACGGCTCAGCAGGCGGTTGACCATGGGGCGAAGGGGCAGGGCGCGGTCGGGCGCCGACAGGCCGCGCATAATGGTGCGATAGCCCGCCAGGGTTTCCGGGTTCTCCCCGGCCAGCTCCGGTGCGTGCATTGCCAGGAACTTGCGCGTCTCCTCAATGCGGTCTGCTCGGAAACCACGGTGGCCGACAAAAGGGCCGGAGGCCTTGTGCTCCGCCAGGAAGCGGGCGCCGCAGCGATTGGCGGCGATCATGCACTCTTCAACCAGTTTCTGTGACAGCAGTTTTTCATAGGGTTCGATGCTGTCGATCTGTTTGTCGTCACCGAGAATCCAGCGATATTCCCTGCGGTCTTCCATCACCAGGCCGTGTTCCACACGGTGGGCGCGCAGGGCGCGGTAAACCTGGTACAGAGCCTCCAGCGGGGTGGCGTGGCTCATCAGCTCGTCGTACTGGCCGTTGAGGTAACGATCCACCGCGTAATAGGACAGCTTGGCCCGGGAACGCACGGTGGCCTCGATGAATTCGAACTCGCCCACCTCGCCGTTGTCGGAGACGGCAATTTTGCAAACCAGGGCGGGGCGGTCGGCCCCCTCGGACAGGGCGCAGGTGTCCTGGCTCAACTCCTCCGGCAGCATGGGCAGGACGTCCCCGTGGAAATACACCGAGGTGCCGCGGGCGGCCACATCCCGGTGCAGGCCCGAGTCGGCGCCGATGTAGGCAGTGGGATCGGCGATGGCCACAAACAGCGTCCAGCCGTCGGCACTGATCTCGGCGTACAGGGCGTCGTCGATGTCCTGGGTCTTGGCGGCGTCAATCGATACGAACTCCAGGTCGGTCAGGTCCCTTCGGCGTTCGGTTTCCAGTGGCTTGCACTGTTCCAGTTTCTGCGCCAGTTCCTTCTTGCTGGCGCCGCTCCACTCGCTGGCCAGATGGTACTTGGCCATGCTGTAGAGATTCTCGATACCGGGGGTGTCCTCGGCGCCGATCACCGACAGCACCTTGGCCTGCGGCTTGCCGTCGCGTATCGGGTGGCGCAGGATGGCACAGCGCAGGTAATCTCCCTCTTTGACCCCATTGCGGGCGTGGGGAGGGATGAACAGCCAGCGTTTCAGCTGGGGCAGGTCCGGTTCAACGAACACCGCCTTGCCTTTCCTCACACAGCGCCCGGTGAAATCGCCTAGGGGGCTGTCCAGCAGCTTCTCAATGTCGGCGATGGTCTTGTTGTCCTTGGTCGGGCGGATGCACACCCGCACCCGGTCGTCGGGGAAGGCTTTCAGCATCTCGTCCGGGGGGATGAAGATCTCGCGCCCGTCGTCCAGTACTGCGAAGCCATAGCGGGCCTGGGTCCCCTTCACCACGGCGTCGGCGCGCTCCTTCTCCGCCTCCATCTGCGATTTGAGGCCTTTGAGTTGGGCGAGGGAATCCTGGTTGAGCATTAAGCGGGCTACTTGGTTTTCTGACACACAAGCGCTCTATCGTAGCGGAAAATGCCCCCTGTGTCAGGGAGATATCACTGCTGATACAAAAGCTTGCGGCATTTTACCCGGTGCCATTGACAGGGGCGTCACTGCGGTTTGATAATCATTGTCAACGCGGTTGTATTGATCCCGCCGGGAAGCGCCATTGAATTATCTCTGGACGCCGGGCAGGCAAAAATCCGCCTGCATCCACGCGTCGCACAGCAAGCGCTTGAGCGCTGCCACTGAGCCTTTCGAGCTCCGGCGTCCATCACCCCCCATTATTTGTTGTTTTGATTCCGGTTTAATGGTGCGCGATGCGCACCCTACGGGTACTCCGATCCAAGGTAGGGTGCGCACCGCGCACCGTTTCCACCTGATTAATCCACCAATGAGGAAGACTCTATGGACTCAGGCTCCGCCCTGCGCGTAGAAAAAACCACCACCCTGAAACCTGTCATCAAGAAAACCTATGTTCTGGACACCAATGTCCTGCTGCACGACCCCATGGCCGTCACGGCCTTCAAGCAACACCACGTGGTCATTCCCATGACCGTCCTCGAAGAACTGGACCACATCAAGGACCGCCGCGACAAGACCGTCAGCCGCGAGGCGCGCATCGCCATCCAGATGATCGACAAGGTGGTAGATGACGCCACGCCCCAGCAGATCCAGGCCGGCGTTGAGGTGCCGGGCACTGAGCTTGAGGGCCTGGGCACCGGTACGCTTGGCATTTACCCGGACCAGCTGTTGACCGAGGATTCCGAGGTACCCTACCTGGATGGCACCCAGGACCAGGCCAATGACAACCGCATCATCAACGTGGCCCTGCGCCTGCAGGCGGAACAGCCGGATCATTTCGTCTGCCTGGTGACCAAGGACATCAACATGCGGATCAAGGCCAAGGGCTCGGGCCTGCTGCACGTGGAGGATTACCGCCGGGACCGGGTACTGGACGACATCGACCTGCTGGCCAGGGGCTACGAGCATATCGAGGGGGATTTCTGGTCCACCATCAGCGAGGTGGACACCCTGCGCGAGGGGGACTGCACCCTGCATCGTATCCCGCGCAAGTCCCTGCCCCAGGCCTACCCCAACATGTTCGTGCACGACGACCAGGAATTCATGGCTTTTGTGAAACGCGTCGACAACGACTTCGTGTATTTACGCTGTGACAGCCGCGACAACCTCATGCACAAGCGCTTCTGGGGCCTGGCACCGCGCAATATGGAGCAGGCCATGGCGATGTCCCTGCTGGACGACGACAGCGTGGACATGACCGTGATGACCGGTCCCGCCGGATCCGGCAAGACCCTGCTGGCCCTGTCCTACGGCCTGCACGCGATCCTCGAGCAGGGGAAATACAGCAAGTTGATTGTGGCCCGCTCTACCCCGCCCATCGCCGAGGAGATCGGTTTCCTGCCGGGTACCGAGGAAGAGAAAATGGCCCCCTGGCTGGCGGCCTTCGACGACAACCTGGAGATCCTGCACGGTACCGACGAGTCCTGCCACGGCAGTATCGAGTACGTGAAGGAGCGGGCCAATATCCAGTTCAAGTCCCTCAACTTCATGCGCGGGCGCTCCTTCAACAATGCCTATATCATCATCGACGAGGCCCAGGGCCTTACCCAGTTCCAGCTGAAGTCGGTGATCAGCCGGGTGGGGGCGGACTCCAAGATCGTGGTGCTGGGCAACCTGGCGCAGATTGACAACAAGTACATATCGCCGCTGACCTCGGGGCTGACCTACCTGGTGGAGAAGAGCAAGTCCTATCCCCACGCGGGGATCATGCACGTCAACGGCATCGTGCGTTCAAGATTGGCGGCATTTGCCGAGGAGAATTTGTAAAGGATTTGAGCCGGGGGGCCGCAACGGTGCGCAGTGCGCACCCTACGTTAGATCGGGGTACGATTTATCGGTAGGGTGCGCATTGCGCACCATTTTTTTTGGGTCACTCTTCGTCGCCATTATCCCTCAACCGCCGCAAATCCCTCTCCATGGCGATCTCGAAACGCACCACGATTTGCCACACTCCGGTCCGGTCGTCGTCCTCGTTGTTCTTGCGCCAGTTATAGGAGGGCTCCACTTCCATGAACAGGTAGCGGCGCCAGATCTGGCTCCTGAGCAAGGCGCCGATCCGGTAGTTCCTGATATAGGAGGGATCGGTAAACCCTTTCACCGACGTGAAGCCCGTGAGCACCGTATTTCGTTTTTTATACTCCCCGCGCAGCCGCCTGGCCAGTGCCACGCGACTGCGCCACTCCACCTCCTTGGTTTCCTCGCCGTACACCGCGCGGTTGCTCCAGCGCAGCAGCGTATCCTCGCGCAGGGCCCGGTCCAGGTTCAGCTGCCCGGTGGTGAAAAAGCCCTCGTCGTCTTCGTACTGGAGACGTTGGGTAAAGCGGTAGCGGTTGCGTTCCCCGATCGGGCCCTGGTTGCGGAAGCGGATGCCCGGGCGCAGCTCGCTGGTGGAAATACCCAGGGTGAGGTCCAGCCGGGTGCGGTCTTTTTCGCCGATATTGTACAGCAGGCCGACCCGGTCCTCGGCGTCGCGCTCGTCCTCGCTCAGGTTGCCCAGGTCGTCACCATCAGCCCCGGAAAACACCAGGTTGAGTCGCTTGGAAATTGCCGGCAACTGCAACTTGCCGCGCAGGCGCACCTTGGATTTCTCGTCGTCCTCCTCGTCCCAGGAATTGGCCCACTCCAGGCGTAGCAGTGACTCGGGTTTTTCGATGTCGTAGTTGGGATCGCCGAAGAATCCGTCCATCCACTCGGTGAGGGACTGGGCCTGGTCGGTGACATAGGCGTGACTGGTATCTGCCCAGTTGATAGGAGGTTCACCCGGTTCGAGGGGCGCTTCCTTCGGCTCCCGAGGAGGCGCGGCGGCTTCCCAGCCCTCCACGATACTTGGTTTATCGACCTGCTCCGCCGACTCCGTACTGGTGTTATCCGGGGCTGTCTCGACCTCTGCAGCGAGAGAAACGACGGGTAACGCCGTCACCAGCAGAAGGGCAAGCCAAATCTTTACACTCCGGATAGGTCCACCTCCAGTGTTTTAGGCGATACACTACCTAACTATGGATACAATTTTCATCTTTTTCCAGCATATCGTACCCCAGCACCTGCTGTCGCGCTGCACCGGATTTTTGGCAGAATTACGCCAACCGATCTGGTTGAAAAACTGGGCAATCGGCCTGTTCGTGCGCCATTTCGGGGTGGATATGAACGAGGCCGAGGAGCCGGATCACGAGCGCTACGCCAACTTCAATGAGTTTTTCACCCGCCCCCTGAAAGAGGGCGTGAGGCCCATTGCCGACGCTGATATCGTGTGCCCGGCAGACGGCGCGATCAGCCAGCTGGGGGATATCCGCGAGGGCCTGTGCTTTCAGGCCAAGGGCAAATACTTCAGCACCGAGGAGTTACTGGCGGGTGACGAGGCCCGGGCAGCCCGGTTCGCCGGCGGGCGCTTCGCCACTATCTACCTGTCCCCCCGTGATTACCACCGGGTGCACATGCCCGTCAGCGGGCGCCTCAGCGCCACCAGTTACATCCCCGGCAAACTGTTCTCGGTGAACGGCACCACCGCCGACAACGTCGACCGCCTGTTCGCCCGCAACGAGCGCCTGGTGTGCTATTTCGAGACTGAGCGAGGCCCCATGGCCATGGTGCTGGTGGGTGCCATGATAGTAGCCGGCATCGAGACCGTCTGGTCGGGCCAGGTGGCACCGCCTCCCAAACACCCGCTGGTCACCGACTACCGGGAACCGCCAGCGCCGGTAGAACTGGACAAGGGCCAGGAGATGGGGCGCTTCAAGCTTGGCTCTACCGTAATCCTGCTGTTCCCCAAGGACAGCATGGCCTGGGATGAGGGTTATGGCGCGGACAGTCCGACCCGACTCGGTGAAAGCCTGGGGAGCTATTTATGAATTTGATGGTGCGCAGTGCGCACCCTACGGTTACTCCGATCTGACGGAGGGTGCGCATTGCGCACCATCAAAGCCGAACCCCAACCACCGTCAATATCCTACGAAACTCCTCACTCCCCAGCACTGATCTTGGGGATTTCCATTCCTCCCCAATCTCGCCCGTAAACACCGCGCTCAACATAGGTATGAAACGAAGAGAACCGCCATTCCCGCGCGGTATCGGCCAGCCCGTGCTTGACCGGGTTGTAGTGGATATAGTCCAGGTGGGTCTGTAGATCGCGCTCATCCCGTATCCGGTGTTCCCAGAAACGCCGTTGCCACACGGGGCCCTCACCGCGCTTGTTTCTGGAAATTGCTGTATCCGGGATGTAGGGCGTGGCTTTCAGTACGCGGCGAGTTACTCCCGCCTTGATGCGCCCCCACTTACACCCAAATTCGCAGTCATCTTCTCGGAGTTTCCAGATGCAGTGAATGTGATCAGGGAGAATCACCCAGGCGATGAGCGTAAAGGGATCGAGGGAGCGGATTTCTGCAAAACTTTCCCGCAGGGCTGCCAGCACCGGGGCACGTAAGAGCAATTTGCGCCGTTGGTAAGTCACCACGGTAAAGAAAAACATTCCGCCCTTGTGATTTGCCCGGATGTATCGAGGCACGGGTTTCTTCCC
>JAACFI010000536.1 GCA_009937575.1 Haliea sp. | reverse complement strand
AGTCCTTACCAACCAGAAATTGGCACGCCCAGCAGCAACGGCACAGCCGGGGCAGCAAACCCCACCAATACAAATGACGCCTCTGCCCTGCGAACGAATCCCGCCGGTTTGGCACACATAGAGCAGTCCAATAGTCTGCTTGTGGGTGCCCAGGTACTCACTGCGAGCATGCGCTTTGACACCGATAAAGCTACAGCGGGTGGCGATGACGGTGGTAATGCGGGTCCGCTTGAGTTTATTCCCAGCGTGTTTTACAGCAGGGGTTTCAGCGACGACTTGCACTTTGGCCTTGGGTTGGCGCCGGCATACGGCCTTGGCGCCGACTACGGTGAATCCTTCCGCGGGCGCTATTCAACTATTAAATCGGACTTAGCCGGTGCCGGATTCTATTCATCATTGGGATATAGGCTGGGTAACCAGTGGTCGGCTGGACTGAGTATTGCGGCAATCTATACAACGCTTGAGCTGTCTCGTGCTATTTCCACAACACCATTGTCCCTCAACCCAGCAACCGATGGCAAAGTCACTTTAGACGAGCTGGATGATTGGTCGCCGCAAGCGACGTTGGGATTAATGTACAAGCCCGACAATAGTCCATGGACATTGGGTTTTGTTTATCGCACCAAAACAGAAGTCGATGTAGATGGCAATGTGGATTTTGAAGGTCTCCCACTGCCATCTGCGAAAGGTAGCGCCAGCTTTGATATGCCCGAATCCTACGAACTTGGCCTGACCTATCAATATAGCGACAAATTACGGCTATTCGTGGAAACGGACATGCAACGCTGGTCGCAATTCTCAGACTACACCGTCGACTTAGGAACGGGCCCAACCGACTATGATCGATCCTGGCGAGACAGTTACCGATTTGCCTTGGGCGCAGAATACAAGTTAGCGCACAATGAAACTCTTTACCTTGGCACCAGCTACGATATGAGCCCTGTTAGAGATAAACACCGTACTTTTGACGCGCCGACTGATGAGCAGATTCGCCTGAGCGGCGCTTATGTTCGTCAACACCACTCTTTTGAATGGTCTGCGGGATTGAGCGTCATTTTTAGCGATGATGGCAATGTAGACCAGGTCGCGGAGGTTACACCGGGTACTGGTGTCACTGCGCGAACCGCTGGTGAGTTCAGTAGCTATTACTTGATGTTTCCTTACGCTTCTATTCGATACTTTTTTTAGGCTGAGTCAGATCGTACTAGGACCTTGTCGGAAGCAAGTAGAGGGCAGGCAAAAGATTCTGGCGGTGAGCCGAAAAGGGTTCTGGCAAGTTAACTCCTCCAGGCCGAGGAAATCGAGCACCTGGTTTCAAGCAACAGCCCTATTCCATTCTGTAAACGCACTTCCCCTCAGATCCCGATAATGCTGAGCCCTTACTAGGTGCCTTCCCAGATCGAACAGATTGGATACGGCAGCATGGGCTGTCACGAATCTCTGGGCCCGCTTCATTGATTTAAACTTCCTCATGCCTCGCTCTCGAACCCTGGTCGACTCGTGAGACTGTTGGGCCCGATTATTGGCATACTGATCCCTGACATGTATGGATTCAGGAATCACCTCCCGGTGGGCAACTGGATAACTGCGTAGTTTATCGGTGACGATCTTCCTGGGCACGCTCGCATGAGATCGCAGTAATCGGCGGAAGAACCGCTTTGCTGAAGCACCATCCCGCTTCGCCTGCAGATATACATCTACCACGTCTCCGTCCTGGTCGACCGCTCGCCATAGATACTGCTACTTGCCATTGATCTGAATGGTCCGGCACACCGGCGAAGACCTCATCGATATAGAAGGTATCGCCATATCCCCAAAGTCGTCGTTTCAAGCGTCTAGCGTACAGAGGTCCGAACTTAATGCACCATAGGCGGATTGATTCGCGGCTGACGGTAATGCCCCGCTCGGCAAGGATATCCTCAATATCACGGTGACTGAGATTGAATCTGTAGTAGAGCCAGACGGCATAGCAGATGATATCCGGCGGGAATCTATGTCGCTTGTAAGTATTCATCCGCCGATTCTAGCAATATCAGCGGCTTAACTTGTCAGTAACTATTTGGGGCCAGTTAACTTGGCAGCACCCTTTTCAATGGTCTCGCGAGCGGAAAGCCGGTGTTCCGCGGCACCAGTCAGATGGAATGTCAGGCGTTTCACCAAAAGCACGACTTGCTACGTCATGGTGACCTTCGGAAACTCCTGTTGTAAGTAAGCGGCAAACGCTTCGACCACGGGCGGGATACCTTTGCGCGACGGCATGAGCAGGCTGATTTGCGCGTCGCCGGCAGACCAGTCAGGTAACACCGGTATCAGCCGCTGAGTGGTCACCTCGTGACGGCACACATAGGCGGGGAGCGCAACAATACCCAGGCCGTCAGCTGCGGCCTCTTTTAGCGTTTCCATATCATCGCTACACAGCCGCGCAGAGAACGGAACGTCCCTGCTTTCGTTATCGGAACGTCGTAATGACCACTGGCCAGAACTGGTCGCCCACCCAAGCTTTAATCCGTCTGCTCCCTCCAGATCGTCTGGCGTAATGGGTGTACCAAAGCGTTCGAGATA
>JAACFI010000151.1 GCA_009937575.1 Haliea sp. | reverse complement strand
GATAGATGAAAACCAGGCCGCGCTGGACGCGATCGGCGGCTGGGGCGTGCCCAGCATGGTGTTCAGGGAAGAGCTGTTCTTCGGCCAGGATCGCATCGACACCCTGTGCTGGCGCCTTGACCAGCACGGCCTGAAAAAGTAACGCCCACCTACAACCTGGCGATGATCCTGTCCTGGTAGTCGCAGACCAGGCGTCGCAGGGAATCCAGGTCGTGCTCCCCCGACTCGAAAGCGGCCACGATCAACCGATCGGTCCCGAGGGCGGCGTAGTCGCGCACCAGTTCCAGGTCAAAAGTACCCCCCGGGCGATAGCTGTGCGGCCACACGGTCAGTGACAGGGTGCCGGGATCGCGTCCGCAGGCTTCGGCACTGGCGCTCACGGTTTCCATCCTGGTGGCGAGGTCTGCGGGGCTGATGGTGTAGGGAAAGTAACCGTCGCCCCGGGTGCCGGCGCGGCGGGCGGCCGCCTCGGAACTGCCGCCGATCAGGAACGGGACACCGCCCGGCCGCGACGGCTTGGTATCGCAGTAGACCTGCTTGAAGCTCGTGAACTCTCCGCTGAAGGTAGCGGGATCGTCGCGCCACAGGGTGCGCATGGCATCGAGCATCTCATCCAGTCGCCGACCGCGCTGGGCGTAGGGCACGCCGCAGGCCTGGTACTCCTCTTTCTGCCAGCCGATACCGATACCGGTCAGCAGGCGCCCGCCCGACAGTGCATCCAGGGTAGCCAGGCGCTTGGCCAGGATGGCCGCGCTGTGCTGCGGACCCACCAGCACACCGGTCCCAAGGCACAGGCTGTCGCTGTGGGCTGCGGCGAAGGTCAGCCAGTGCAGCGGGTCGGGCATCATGGTGGTAGGCGCTACCGGGGCGCGCCCGTCGTCCGAGTACTCGTACAGGGGCTCGTAGTCCTCAGCCATGATGACGTGTTCCGGCATCCAAACAGACTCGACACCGCTGTCCTCCAGCAGGCGAACGCATTGTTCTACCCACACCGGGTCGGTGGTGACGGCTTTCTCGCACAGTGGAATTACGCCGAGTTTCATTTGCGGATCCCGCTCATCCCCGGGGTCGCACCCACAGTGACTCGGGGCCCCGCAGCACCGCCTGTGACATGGCGACGGTGCGATCTTCCATCAGCGCCATGCGGGGAAATCGCTCGAATACCCGTTTGATCGCACACTCCAGTTCCCGGCGCGCCAGGTGGGAGCCGAGGCAGAAGTGCTCGCCGTGACCGAAGGCCAGGTTCTTGTTGTCCCGTGACGGGTCGAAGGTCCTGGGGTGTGGAAATACCTGCGGGTCGTTATTGGCCGCGGTGATCCCGAACAGTACCCAGTCGCCATCCCGGATATCCACGCCACCCAGTCGCGTATCCTTGCTGCACATGCGCGGCAGCAGGGCTGTAGGCGCTTCCCACCGCAACCCCTCCTGGGCGATGGCTTGGCGTTCGGCATCACCGCGCAGCGCCATGTCCCGCAATTTCGGGTTTGCCAGCAGGGCGTACAGCAAAGAGCCCAGGTTCTTGTAGGTGGTATCCGAGCCCGCCGGAAACAACAGTCGGCAGAACGACAGGATCTCTTCGTCATCCAGCCGCTGACCCTCCAACTCGGCGGTGGCCAGTATGGAGATGACGTCTTCCTCGGGCCGTTCCCTGCGGCTGGCGATCAGCGGCAACAGATAGGCGTCGAATTCCGCCTTGGCCTTCAGCGCCCCCTCCGGATCCCATGGGAAGTCTATGATTTTCAGCGCCCACTCCAGGCACCTGCCGTCGTCGTGTACCGGGATACCCAACAGGCGGGTGATGATCTTGAACGGGTAGGGGCGGGCGAATGCCTCCACCATGTCGACCTCGCCCTGCCCGTCGATGGCGTCGAGCAACAGGTCTGCCTGGCTCTCTATCAGTGGTTCGACCAGCGCGCGGATCTGTTTGGGGAAAAACGGCCGGGAGACCAGGCCGCGGCTGATGCGATGTTGCTCCCCGGACATGGTCTGCAGGATCTTGCCCATGGAGGGTTCGCTGTGAATGCGGTAGGCTCGCGCCGCTTCGAAATGTTCTTCGTCGGAGAAGGCCTGGCGCAGCTCCCGGTAACCCAGGATCAACCAGGCGGGCTGATTGTGGTACTGGACCCGCACCACCGGTCCGATGGGGCGCAGGCTGTCCAGCACCTGGTGCAGGTCGGGGAGTTTGTCGTAGGCGAAATCGATGTCGGGTAATTCCACCGACACTGCCTGCTGCATGGCGGATTCCCTCGCTGGAATTGTCGAAGCTTAATCATAGCCGCTGTCAGCGGCCCATGGCTCCAGTCGGGGTTATTTAGCTGAACTACTGCCTCCTTTAATCGGGCTGCCCCCTGTCCGGGATTCGCCGGGGCATCACCGTAGCGGGGTACAGGGCAGCCAGTTCCCTGTAGACGGTGCCGACATCCCGGACGTAGCGCCGGGAAAAGTGAAACGGTAGCAGGTGCTGAACGCCCGCCTCACTGGCGATTTCGGCGCAGGCCCGGGTGGTCAGGTGCCGGGTGCGCTGTGCCTGGTCCGCGTGCTGCAGGGTGAACGTGGCTTCGCAGAAAAAACTGTGTGCGCCCTTCGCCAGGGCCACCAGTCGCTCGCGATTGGCGGCGGTGTCGGCGAAGTCGGTGGCGTAAACCAGTTTCTGGCCCGGTGATTCCAGCAGTATGCTTTGCTGCAGCTGTTCTACGGTCATCTGCCTGCCATCCGGGAGTGTCACCGGGAACTGGTGGTTGCCGGCGAGGTACTCCCGCTTGAGCTCCTGCAGCCAGGGCCCTGTGGCCAGGCCCAGGGCCTGCAGGCGGTCGGCACAAACGTTCAACCTGGCCCGTGGCTCGAAGGCGTAGGCCAGCACCGGCGTGCCGTGATCCAGTTCCGTCGCCCGCACCAGGAAGGCGGATTCCCGCCATACCACACCGTCGGTGATAGCTTCCTGGCCGGTCTCTATGGCTGCTCCCTCACCCGCGACCACCCGGAACAGGTGCAGTTGGTCGCCGCGCCACTCCCGAACCTCGAACCGCGGGGCCCGGTCTTCCACCCGGTCCCAGAGGATGCCGTCCACCAGGCCCGCGATCTGCCGGGCAATTCCCGGTGGGCCGACAATACGACAGGGGGCGGTGACACCGATTCGGGTGCGCAGGAACCAGAGAAAGCCGCCGATGTGGTCTGCGTGGGTATGGGTCAGGAACAGGTCGGTGACCTGGTGGGCCGCCCTGGCGGAGATGCGCCCGGGATCCCCCAGGTCGAACAGCAGGTTCCTGCGCTGGTGCAGCAACTGCAGTTTCAACAGGGGGTCGCCGAACACGCCGTTTACCATACAGGCCGACACGTCTCCCATGCGGATGCAGGGCACAGGACCGCTGTGGCTGCCGGCTGCGGCCAGGGGGGACTGGTCGGCTTGGTCGGCGGTATCCGGGGCCGGGCGAATACGTTGATGCCGCTTGCCGAATAGCCAGTAGACCAGCAGGGCAGAGGCAACCGTGAGCAGTGCTGCCAGCATTTCCCAGGGGTTGATGGTTGCTGCGAGCGCGGCGAACACCAGAGTGCAGGCGATGTATACCAGGGGTGCCCAGGGATAGCCGGGTAATTGCGCCTCGCCTTTGTCTCCCTTGCGAACCACCACGAACAGGCAGGCGACGGTGGCCGCGGTGCACAGGCCCAGGGTAAAACCGAGATAGGACAGGAGTTCCCGCAGGTCGGTCATCCACACGACGGCAACCGCCAGCAGGGACTGCATGCCGATGGCGGCAGCGGGAACTGTCCCGCGAAAATTCAACGCGGCGGGCATCAAGCCGTCAGCGGCCATCTGTGCGTAGACCCGCGGCCCGACCATGATCATGGCGGAAATCGAGGTGAGCAGGGCGATGGCGATAATACCGCGCATCACCGTTGCCAGGGTCTCACCGGCCAGCGCCTGTGCCGCCAGGGCCGCCACGTCCTCCTGCTGCGCGATTTCCTGGGGGGCGGGGGCGAATACGAAGATGGCGTTCAGCAGCAGGTAGACGACAGTGGTGGCGCCTGTGCCGTAGAGCATCGCCTTGGGCACAACCCGGCGGGCGTCGGCAACCTCGCTGGCCACGTACACCGAGGCGTTGAAGCCCGAGTAACTGAAGGAAATCCACATCAGTGCAGTGGCGAAGGCAGGCACGGACAGGGGCGGTGCTTCGCTGCGCGCCCAGGCCTGCACCCCGGCCCATTCCCCGTCCCCTGTGGACCACAGCGCGAACAGGATGAACCCTGAAATCAGCGCCAGCTTGAGTGCTACTGCCACATTCTGGAACACGGCGCCAGAGCGCACGCGCAGGCCGTGGGCCAGCGCGGCCAGCGCAATAGCCGCTGTGGCCAGGGTGTTGTGGGGCAGGGCGTCCGACAGGGATTGCGGCAGCAGGTACGCCTCGAAGGTGATGGCTGCGAAGGCGATCGCCGCGGTAAATCCCGCCCACAGGGATATCCAGCCGGCGATAAATCCGGCCAGGGGGTGCACCGCCCGCGACAGGAAAAAATACTCCCCGCCGGATTCAGGCATCAGGCGGGCCAGTGCGCCGTAACTGAGGGCCCCGCACAGTGCCACAATGCCTCCCAGGAACCAGGCCAGCATGACATAGGTCGGAGATCCCAGGTCGCCCAGGGCAAAGCCGGAAGTGGTGAATACCCCGGCTCCCAGCATATTGCCGATAACCAGGGTGATCAGCGTGAACAGACCAATAGTTTTCTGTCCCATCGGGACAGTTTACTCAAATGCGCGGCCTATCCCCACATATTCTGTGGCGCAGGTAGCTGCAGTCAGCGCCTACTGCTCCACCAGTTCCCGATAGGCGTGCCACGTGGCGTGACCGAGCAGTGGGAAGATAAACAGCATGCCGATCAAAGCGGTGGCAAAGCCGATCAATACCAGGCCTGCGATCAGTGCGCCCCACACCAGCATGGCGGGGAAATCCCTGGCGGCCACCCGCAGGCTCATGCGTATGGCGATCCTGGCATCCACGTGGCGGTCGACGATCAGAGGCACACTGACCACCGACAGGGCAAACACAACGGCGGCCAGAATCCCGCCAATCACCACGTAGGCAGTAAACTGGGCATCGCTCAGATGGCGCATCACGTCTCCCCAGACGGTGATTTCCAGAGCGGGGGCCAGGTTGCCGGTGGCGCCGTAGAAGAAAAAGCCACTAAGGACGAACCAGGTCAGCGCGATGACCAACAGGGTGCGGGCGAAGTCGAGCAGGTTGTCGCGGTTGCGCCCCACTGCCTGCAGCGAGGTCTGGAAATTGGCCGGTTCGCCGTGATCCCGGCAGCGCGACAATTCGCACAGCCCGGCGGTAAAAATCGGACCCACCAGCAGGAATGCGGAGGTTATCGCGGCCAGATAGAAGGGGTGCCGGTCGTAGGCCAGTATCAGTGCCCCCAGTACCGTGACCATGGCACCGTATGCCATGCTCGCCGCCCGGTGGTGCAACATGTCTTCCCATCCCTGGCTGAGCCAGATGAAGGGCCTGGTGGCCGGTACCCGGTGGATGGGATAGGTTTCTATAGGATGGTGCACAGTAACCATGGCAGTTTCTCCTTGCGAACTATGCCGCACGAATGCAGGGCTACTGTATCTGACCGCGCATCGACCGCATTTCTCCTTTCAGTTTAGCTGTCTTGGCGCGGCTATTTAGGCGTATTTCGTCTGTCACGATCGATGTATATAGCGAACCAGTCTAAGTCCAGGGACAAGTCTGTTGCGCGTTGTGCCATGCAAGGCAAGGGAGGTTCAGACTAAGCTAAATTTTAGAAGAGTGTTTTTGGAGGAATGGTATCGTGCGAAGAATGGATGGTCTCAGCGCCTTTATGCTGGAGCAGGAGCGCACCGGCGCTTATATGCATACTCTCAAGATTTCCATCCTGGATACCTCGCAGATTCCTGGCGGTTGGGATTTCTACCAGTTCAGGGACAGCCTGGCCAATCGCATGCACCTGTTGCCCATGTGCCGCTGGAAGTTCCTCAGGGTGCCTTTCGGCCTGCACCACCCGGTTTGGGTCGACGATCCGGAGTTTGACCTCAATTACCACGTGCGTCGCATCGCCTGTCCTGAGCCGGGGGACAGGACCGCATTCTGCGAGCTTGTCTCCCAGGTCTATGCCTGGCAGATGGATATGAGCAAACCGCTGTGGATGGTATGGGTGGTAGAGGGCCTGCAGGACGACGAGGTGGCGCTGGTCACCCTGCTCCACCATGCCTACGTCGACGGTGCCGGGGCGGCCCGCCTGTTGACGCGTTTTTACTCAGAGGGCCCCCAGGACATCGAAAGCGCTGCGCCGGCCTGGAATCCACAGCCCCTGCCGGGGAGGCTGTCGCTGCTCGCCCGGGCCCTGGTGGATCTGCCGGTCACCCTGTACCACTGCCTGCCGAAAATCGGTCGCGGTATCGTCAGCCTGCGCGCCATGAAGAAGAAACACCGGCTTTCCGGCCAGGAACTGCCTCCCAGCGTGACCCGGGATACCCGGGACTCACCGTTCAATGTGATGCTCGGCAGGGGCCGGACCTTTGTCTTCGAGACCTTTGACCTGGCTGACATACGATCCCTGAGCAAGAGTTTCGGAGTCACCATCAACGACCTGTTCGTGGCCGCCGCGGCCGGCACCTACCGGGAGTTCATGCGCTCCCGCGGCTTCGACCCCGACACCGGGCCGCTGGTAACCGCCATCCCGGTGTCCAAGCGGCCGCCGCCGGAGGAAGACGACTGTATCGGCAACAAGACCTCGGCAGATTACCTGGCGCTGCCGGTACACCTGGACGACCCGGTTGAGCGCATCCGCGCCTCGCAACACGCGGGCGACGTGATGAAGGCCCACCTCAGGGAAGCCGAGGGCCTGGATGTCGCCAGTATCCTGGAGATCACTCCTCCGGCGCTGCTGCACCTGCTGGACTGGTTCGTCAGGAAGAAGGAGGGCAAGTTCTCCGGCATCTGGGGCAATGCCGGCCTGTCCAACGTGGCGGGACCACGACAGCCGCTGTACCTGGGCAGGATGCGTATGAGCAACTGGGTGTCAATGGGGCAGGTCTTCCACGGTATGGCGCTGAACACCACGGTTTGGAGCTATGCAAATAATTTCAACCTCTGTATTCTGGCGGACCAGAAGCTGTTGCCCGATGGCTGGGAGATGATCCGCCTGTACCGGGAGGCCTTCGCCCGGTATGCGGAATTGCTGGAGGACAGGGAGCAGGGGGCGGCAATGGCCGCCCGGTTTCGCGGTCAGTTGACCGCTCGTTCCCTGCCTTCCCAGTAGGTCTTGCGCAGGTCGGTCTTCAGCACCTTGCCGGCGGCGCTGCGGGGCAGGTCGTCGACGAAGTCCACGCTCTTGGGCGCCTTCACGCTGCCCAGTTCATCCTTGCACAGGGCGATCAGTTCCTGGTCGTCGCAGCCCTGCCCGGGTTTCAGTTGGACCACGGCCTTGACCGCCTCGCCCCATTTCTCGTCGGGCACCCCGATCACAGCGCAGTCCTGTACCGCGGGATGGGTGGTCAGTACCTGTTCCACCTCGTTGGGGAACACGTTGAAGCCGCCGGTGATGATCATATCCTTCTTGCGATCGACGATGGTAATAAAACCCTCCTCGTCCATCACCCCGATGTCGCCGGTGTGGTGCCAGCCGAACTGCCGGGCCTCGGCAGTGGCCTCGGGATTCTTGTAGTAGCCCGGGGTTACCAGTTCGCCGACGATACAGATTTCCCCGGACTCACCGCGAGCTACTTCCTGCCCCTGTTCATCGAGGATCGCCACGGTGTTGTTGACGCAGGGGCGGCCGATGGACGCCAGGCGGCGCTCGTTGATGTTGCCCTCCCGGTCCAGGTAGTCCCAGGGTGCTTTGGCGGTGATAGAGGCCGGTGCCTCGCTCTGGCCAAAGGCCTCGGTCATTACCGGGCCGAATACGGTGATCGCCTCTTTCAGCTTCTCCAGTGACGTGGGGGCTGCGCCCACCAACAGATGCTGCAGGGAGCTGTAATCGCGCTCGCGCACATCGGGCAGGGCCAGCATCATATACACCACGGTAGGCGGCAGGAACAGGTGGGTGACCCGGTGTTTTTCGATCGCATCGGCGATCAGGTCCGGCGCCGCCTTGCTCATGATGGCGTTAGTGCCGCCGCGTGCAAAGTGCATGCAGCCGGTGATCCCCGCGGTGTGGGTCATGGGGGCGACCACCAGGTGGCAGCTGTCGTCGTGGTAATTGAAGTGCGCATAGAAATTCTGGTACAGCGTATAGATGCTGCGCTGGTTCATCACCACGCCCTTGGATTTACCGGTGGTGCCACCGGTGGGAAAGATGGCAAAAGTCTCGTCCATGTCGGCGGGACCTGGCACGTGGGTATCGGGACAGCCCGCTGACCAGGCTGCCAGGGAATTGGATGCCTCCTCGGGGGCGTCAATGCAGATGGCCTCGCGGATATTGGGCACCGAATCCAGTATCTCACGGGCCTGCTCCTCGAACTCGCTGTGGTATAGCAGCAATTCACCGTCGAAGCGGGTGAGCAGGTCGATATTGGTGGCGGGGGTGTTGCGGGGGTTGATCGGCAGCCACACGGATTCCGCCCGGAACAGGCCCAGCAGGGCCAGGAAGGCTACCGTGGAGTTGGGGGCCAGGATACCCACGTGGGCACCCTTGCCGTAGCCGTTGCCGCGGATGGCCCCGGCGATGCGCTCGGTGTGGGGTTTGGCCTCGGCGTAGGTCATGCTGAGGCCTTGCCGGTCGACGTCGACAAAGGCCAGGTTGTCGGGGTAGTACTTCACCCCGTTATCGAAATAGTCGATGATTCTCATGGCTATCGCCCTCCGCGGGTTGGCCGTTATCAGTAGATGTCGACCTGTGTCGGGAGGAACTTCTGGATAGCGCCAAGCATGTAATTGTGGCCCGCTGCCTGGCAGCTGGAGACGAAGCCACTCTTGAGCGGCTCGGCATCAAGCAGGTAGACCGCCAGGGCCGCCTGTACCACACCGGTGAGCTGGTAGGGCGCCGAGGTGTGTATGACACAGCTGCGGCGGGTTCCCGTGCCGATGCCGTGGACGAAGTCGGTGCTGCGATGCACCAACTTGTTTTCCCGGGGGGGCATGCCGGGCTGCATGCCCGCGGCGATGTCTCCCAGCGCCTTTTCCTGTTCGTCCTGGGGCAGGTCCTTCAGGTTGTTCTCGTAGTGCTGTTGCAGCTCGATAATCTGCTCGAACATGGGGCGGTTGTTGAACGCCGTCAGCTGGCGCACGTTCTGGACACGGTGATCGTGCTGGAACCACAGCGGCAGGCTGCCGCCGCCCCATGGGTGGGCGAGCTGGCTCATCATCTTCCCGGGAGTCACCATCTCGAAACCGCGGCCTTTCTGCCACGGCACCAACTGGTTGTTTTCCAGGTATAGATGCTCCGCCTGGAACATGGCAAAAATTGTCTGGGTGGAACCGTAGGTGGGTACACCGGCTGCCAGGCAACCAGCATCGATGCTGTCGATGCTGCCATCCTCCAGTACGATGTGGGCGGCGATATCCAGGGGCGTGTACATGTAGGCGGTGCTGGGGGCGAGGATCTTGCCGTTTTCCCGGTAGCTGTCCGAGTACTTGTCCCGCATCTCCATCATGAAGGCCTGCTCACCGGTGGTGTCCAGGTAGTGGCAGTTGGCGTTGGCCGCCGCCTGCACCACCGCATCGCCGAAGTAGTCGAACGGCCCCACGGTGTTACAGATGACTGATTTGCCCTCCAGGAGCTTCGTCAGGGCCTCCACCGAGTGCTCGACCTCGACGATCTCGTAATCAGCAGTCTCGATGCCCGGTACCTTGGCGATGGCCTCCTCGATACGCTGCCGGTTGCGGCCGGCGGCGATGAAGGGGACCTGGTACTCCCGCAGGAACTCACACACCAGGCGGCCGGTATAACCGCTGGCTCCGTAGACCACTACTTGCTTATCAGACATCTTGGCTCTCCTCATTATTGCTAGATCAACGATGAGGAAATAGTAGACCCGGTTGGGGAATCCTGCTTGTCGCTAATGGAAGACTGCTTGTCAGTTAAGTGGCCAGATGAGGGTAGTTCAGTTGTGGTATAGCCTGGCGTAGGCAATGCCGTCGGCGTTGTCTAACAGGGTGCCGTTGGGCAACTCGTCGACACGGGCGCTGATTTCCAGCATGGCCCTGCCCAGCTCAGTGGCGGGAATCACCAGTTTCCCCGGGGCGAGCAATACTTCACCCAGGTAACTTAAAGCATTGGCCTGCTCGGAGGTCGGCCGGACGTAAGCGGAGTCGTGCCTGAAAGTGCGCAGTCCTGTAC
>JAACFI010000535.1 GCA_009937575.1 Haliea sp. | reverse complement strand
GACCAATCTTCCACCTGAAATGACCGCTGCAACGGGCATCAACGCCCTGGCCCATTGTATCGAAGCCGTGTACTCCAAAACACGTAATCCGCTGTCTACCAGCGCAGCCCTGCGTGGCATATTCCATATCAATAGCTCCCTGGCAAGCTGTTACCGAAATGGCGAGGACCTGGGGGCAAGAAATGAAATGCAGCTTGGAGCCCATTTGGCGGGAGCGTCATTGGCTACCGTAAGTATGGGAATTCATCACGGCACCGGACATGTGTTGGGAGGCACGGCCGGTGTGCCTCATGGTATCGCCAATGGCATCGTATTACCCCATGCCATTCGCTTTAATGCTGACACGGTAGCGCCACAACTGGTACTTTCTGCCGAGGCAATGGGCATCGTTCGCAATGGCCGATCTGACGTTGAGATAGCCCTCAAAATAGCTGATCAAATTTATACTCTTATCGACCAACTAGGTTTGCCACATCGCTTACGCGATGCGGGTGTAGATAGATCGATCCTGCCAAAGCTGGCTAGAAACATGCTTGAGAACACAGCTGTCCGAAACAACCCAAAATCTGTTACCTCGGTTTCCCAAACGCTACCTTATTTGGAAGCCATGTGGTGAGGCAGATATAGGGCGGTTGAGTGATATTCTTTCTTAAACTTTGCGCCAATATTGGCAAAGGAGGTCAGGTAGAAAATAGGACTGTCTGGGATTTTTGGAGCAAAGTTAAGCATGTTTGCATAAGTACCTTTAAGAATAACGACTAACAATAATGTTGGCAGGACAATAAGTAGTCAGCCAAAAACCAGGCAAAAAAGGAGATTGTAATGACCATCAACGCGTTTGATTACAACGACAAGGATATTGTGTAATTGACGAGACTAGATAATTTTATCCAAACCCAACATAACAATCATAAGGAGACACTGTCATGACAGGAAAGATATTAGTTACAGGCGCAACCGGGAATACTTGTTCAGGATTGATTCCGGCGCTGCGAGGCGCGGGCGTGGACGTTCGCGCATTAGTACGGGAAGAGGCGAATGCTCAGTCGTTGAGAGAGATTGGCGTGGAGGTAGTCATTGGCGATCTCGATCAACCGGAGACCATCGCCCCGGCCGTCGAGGATGTTGACAAAATCTACTTGTTGACCTGGAATGGTCCGACCCAGGCCAAGCAAGCAAAAGATGTCATCGCTGCCGCAAAAAATGCCGGTAATCCCCACATTGTCCGGCACTCGATGTGGGGATCGGAAAAGAGTCGTATTGTGCAGCAAGGTGACGAGGTAGAAGAGACACTCAAGTCCTCCGGGCTCCCCTGGACGATACTCAGACCCACCTTTTATATGCAGAACACCATGATGGCGGCACAGACGATTGCTTCTGATGGTATGTTGTACTGGGATACGGGGGATGGAAAGTTAGGCATGATCGACGTCAGGGACATCCAGGACAGTGCTTTTGCCGTGCTCACTGGCAGCGGTCATGAAGGTAGAAGTTATATCCTCACTGGTCCCGAGGCCATTTCAATGCACGATGTAGCTGACACGTTTTCTAAAGTGTTGGGCAAGGATGTCACTTACGTCAATGTACCCCATGAGGCATCACTGGAGTCCATGGTTAATATGGGCTTTCCAGAGTGGATTGCCAGAGGTTACGGGGAACTGATGGAAGGATTTAGCGAGGGTTTTGCGAACAGCACAACTGATAACGTAGAAAAACTCACAGGCCATCCGCCCAGGTCTTTTGAGCAGTTCGCCCGCGACTTCGCCCAGGTATACGGCGGATAAAAAAATTTCGCCTTTGGTTACGACCTCCTATTCATCCGTAACCAAAGCGAGCAGCTCTTAATAGGTGCCGGTACCATTTATCTGTGCCGGCACTTCATTCATCTATCGTGTTGGGAAAATGTTGGCCGAATCTGGATAGGATCAAATTTAGAGAACTGGCCTTCACCAAGAGGATTTGACAATACTGGTTACCGGCCGGCTGCATTAATCACCCGTTTTCGAATAATAGATCTGAATTGCTTATGGATTCGTGCGTTTTCGCAAGGCGCCAACACAATTAACCAGGGCAGCCCAGAATGTCTTTTCCATGAAATCAGATCGGAAATTAGACCCGCTGGTATTTGGCCGGTTGAAACCATCCGATCTTTCTGCTTGCATCGAACTTGACGATCAAATGAATAGCGAAAAGGAGAGCTTCAATGCACCGAGCAAGAGATGCATGGGTCATAGGCCCTGACCAGCATCTGCGCTCGTTTACTGATATCCTGTTCACCCATCCCATCCGCGGCTAAGACCGGCACGAGCGCCTGGAGATCGTGATGGATGTTAGCATGGTTTTGTCCGGTCGGGATTACACAGTCCGACCTGACGATCACGCCCTCTTCGTTGATCTCGTATGAATGGTATAGGATGCCGCGGGGGGCCTCGATGGCGCCAACACCTGCGCAGGCTTTGGCCTGATAGGGAGCCATAAACCAGGAAAGATCCGAGTCCAGCAGGTCTGCGATCATTTCCTGTGATTCGTAGGCGACATGGAAGCATTCTACCAGTTGGGCCAGGTTGTGGTGG
>JAACFI010000015.1 GCA_009937575.1 Haliea sp. | reverse complement strand
CTGGGTATGCCCACGCTGATCCTGCCCTCGCTGCAGGTAAACATGCGCGCCGGTCGCATGCCCCCGGCGGACGACAGCGGCCAGCTGTTTCTCAAACTGCCCATCAACGCCTTCGGCGGGGCAGACCTGTCCGACGTGCAATCCTGAGGAGTGCTCCCATGACCCTGGAAATCAAGCAGGTTAACGACGAGTTTTCCGTATCCGCCCAGATCACCCCGGCAGACGTGCAGGCCCTGGCCGGGCGCGGCGTAAAATCTCTGATATGCAACCGTCCGGACGGCGAGGCCGCAGACCAGGTCAATGTCACCGAGATCGAGGCCGCTGCAGCAGAGGCCGGTATCGAGCTGTTCTATCAGCCGGTGATCTCGGGCAAGTTCGCAGAGGAGGACATTGGCGCTTTCCTCACCGCTTACGAGCGACTGGCAAAGCCCGTACATGCTTACTGCCGTACCGGCACGCGATCCATCACCCTGTGGTCCCTTTACCAGAAGCGGCTTGGCATACCCGTCGATAAATTGCTCGCCACTGCCGCCGACTGCGGCTATGACCTCAGCAACGCACTGCAGGCAGCCTCGGCTACTGCGTCCGCTACTGAACGGAGCGCCCCCCACTACGACGTGGTGATCGTCGGTGCCGGGGCAGCGGGAATCGCCGCGGCCTCCAGCCTGCTGCACAGGGTAAAAGACCTGTCCATCGCGATTATCGATCCCGCGGAGGTGCACTACTATCAGCCAGGCTGGACCCTGGTAGGCGCCGGCGTGTTCTCCCAGCGCAACACGGTGAAGACCATGGTCTCCCTGATTCCCGACGATGTAGAGTGGATCAGGGCGGCGGTGGGTACCTTCGCACCGGAACACAACCGGGTGACCCTGGAGGATTCCAGACCGATTTATTACGAGCGACTGATCGTGGCCCCGGGCATCAAGCTGGACTGGCACGGGGTGGAGGGCCTGGTGGAATCCCTGGGACACAACGGCGTGACTTCCAACTACCGCTTCGACCTGGCCCCCTATACCTGGAGCCTGGTGAAGAACCTGAAGCGGGGTCGCGCGGTGTTCACCCAGCCGCCGATGCCGATCAAGTGCGCCGGCGCGCCGCAGAAGGCCCTCTACCTGTCCGGCGACCACTGGTACCGCAGTGGCGTGTTGGGCAACATCGACATCGCCTTCTACAACGCCGGCGAGGTGCTGTTCGGGGTCAAGGACTACGTGCCCGCCCTGCAGCAGTACATTGAAAAGTACCGGGCCACCGTAAATTTTGGTCACCGCCTGGTGAGTATCGACGGCGACGCCCGCAAGGCCTGGTTCGAAACCGGGGCAGAAGGAGAAAAGCAATTAGTGGAAACCGAGTTCGACATGATCCACGTCTGCCCGCCCCAGTGCGCCCCGGATTTCGTACGAGAGAGCCCGCTGGCGGACGCCGCCGGCTGGGTCGACGTGGACCAGAATACCCTGCGCCACAAGCGTTTCGACAATATCTGGGGACTGGGGGATGCGATGAACGCCCCCAATGCGAAAACCGCCGCCGCGGCTCGCATGCAGGCGCCTATCGTCGCCAACAACCTGCTGGAAGACATGAACCTGGTCAGCGGTATCGCCCACTACAACGGCTATGGGTCATGCCCCCTCACCGTGGAGAAAGGCAAGATCGTGCTGGCCGAATTCGGCTACGGTGGGAAGTTGTTGCCGAGCTTTCCGCAATGGGTTATTAATGGCAGGAAACCTTCCCGCCTGGCCTGGATCCTGAAAGAGAAGATCCTGCCCCCGGTATACTGGAAGGCCATGTTGAAAGGCAAGGAATGGATGGTTGATCCCGAGCAGACCAAGACCCCGGCGGGCAGCGGTTGATTAGACCTCTCGCAAGCCGGTTCCCTTCCCTCGCCTGGTCGAGGGGATACAATCGGGGAGTCTTCGCCAGCGACATGCTGGCGGCGGTGATCGTCACCATCATGCTGATACCGCAGTCCCTGGCCTACGCCCTGCTGGCGGGGTTACCAGCGGAGATGGGGCTGTACGCCAGCATCCTGCCCCTGATCGCCTATGCCCTGTTCGGCACCAGCCGCACCCTGTCAGTGGGACCGGTGGCGGTGGTTTCCCTGATGACCGCCACCGCGGTGGGCAAGGTGGCGCAGACCGGCAGCGCGGATTACATGGTGGCCGCGATCGCCATGGCCATGATTTCCGGATTGATGCTGCTGGTCATGGGTATCCTGCGCTTTGGTTTCATGGCCAATTTCCTGTCCCACCCGGTGGTATCCGGCTTCATTACAGCCTCCGGGATCATTATCGCCCTCAGCCAGGTGCGACATATCCTCGGCATACCGGGCCACGGAGACAATCTGCCGGAGCTGTTGCTTTCACTCTCCTCGCACCTGGGAGACAGCAACCTTGTCACCCTGCTGACAGGTGCCGCTGCCATGCTGTTCCTGTTCTGGGCGCGCAGCGGGCTCAAACCCCTGTTGCAACGGGCCGGGTTATCCGCCGATGCTGCCGGCATGCTGGCCAAGGCCGGACCGGTACTGGTTATTCTGGCAACCACCCTGGCGAGCTTTGCCGGAGATTTCGAAGGGCGCGGTGTCGCCCTGGTGGGGGATGTACCCCAGGGACTGCCCTCTCTCAGCCTCCCCTCCTTCGACCTGGCCCTGTGGTCTGAGCTGGCGGTGTCAGCCATGCTGATCTCGATTATCGGTTTTGTGGAATCCGTATCAGTGGGCAAGACCCTGGCGGCAAAGCGCCGCCAGCGTATCAATCCCAACCAGGAACTGGTAGCACTGGGTGCCGCCAACGTGGCCTCGGCGGTGTCCGCGGGATTCCCGGTAACCGGTGGCTTCTCCCGCTCCATCGTCAATTTCGACGCCGGTGCGCAGACACCAGCGGCCAGCATACTGGCCGCAGCGGGCATCGCCCTCGCTGCACTGTTGCTGACGCCGGCACTGTTCTACCTGCCAAAGGCAACCCTCGCTGCCACCATCATCGTGGCGGTCACCTCCCTGCTGGATTTAGAAGTCATTCGGCGGGCCTGGGATTACTCCATTTCCGATTTCATTGCCGTAGTCTTGACTATCGGCGCGACACTGCTGCTGGGTGTCGAACTGGGGGTGCTCGCGGGCATTGTCGCCTCGGTGCTTCTGCACCTCTACAAGACCACGCGGCCGCACATGGCAGTAGTCGGCGCGATCGCGGGGACCGAGCACTTCCGCAACGTGGAGCGTCACAACGTCATCACCCATCCCAATATCGTCTCACTCCGGGTGGACGAGAGCCTCTACTTCGCCAATGCCAGTTACCTGGAGGATTACATCTACAGGCTGATTGCGGACCACGAGGAACTGGAACACGTCATCCTGCAGTGCACGGCGGTGAACGAGATCGATATGAGCGCACTGGAGGCACTGGAAGCCATTGACCACCGCCTGCGGGAACAGGGCATCGCCCTGAACCTCAGCGAAGTGAAGGGACCGGTGATGGATGCCCTGAGCAAGACAGACTTCCTGGAGCACCTCAGCGGCGAGGTGTTCCTCACCCACCACCGGGCGGTGCAACACCTCAAGCGGGACGAAATCGAGCCCTACATCATCTGAGCGCTGGCCGCGGCGCGATCATTGTGCGAGCATGCGAAAATGCACCGATCGACTACACCCGAAACCCGATGAAAACCACACTGTTGAGGTTTGCCGTTTTCGTGCTGGTAGTGGGGCTCATCGCGCTGCTGTCCTGGCTGACACTTTACGAGGAAGACCCCTGCGCCAATCCTGGTGGTGACGTGGGCGCAGCCGTACTGGCGGATGACGTCGGCGACCAGGACGCCCTGGTCAACCGGGCGATAATCGTCAGGGGTAATTGCGAAAAGGAAAAAACCCCGGAGTGAACCCGGGGCTCAGGCCGGTCGCCAGACCCGGTATTCCACTCCCAGGTCCGGCAGGACGTGACCCTGGCCGATGAAGAAAGTGGTATTCAGCCAGGCGTAGCGTTCATCACCGGTTTCTATGCGGGGATTGGTGTAGAAGTAGGTTTCCTCGAAGGTCGTTCCCACGCGATTCCCCAGGGCATTCTGCACCGGCTCGTTCATCTCCAGCAGGCCGACGTACTGTACGTAGAGAAACGCGCCGTCATCGGTTTCCGCCTGCAACCTGACATCCACGCGAATAAAACCGTCCGGCCCCATCAGCGCCCATTCCCCGCCGCCGAGAATTGTCGCGTTGATCCGCTCGCCCTCGATGCGCCCGCCTTCTTTCACCTCGAAGTACATGCGGGTCCCTATGGGCCCACTGCCGACTGGCATCGGGTCTTTCAGGTAACCTGTCAATATAAACTCCTGGACTAGATTCATCTCGCGCTCCTGCAACGGTTACTATGCACTGCTCAATGGAAGTCATCACTATAGACCAGGAATGCGAACGCTGCCGTCAGTAGTTGTTTCGCTGCTGGCCGCGCTGCCAGATTTTCAGGAATGATTTTTCAAGTGCGCCCTCGGCGGCCAGCCCCAGTTTCTCCTGCCAGTGCTTCTTGTGCACAAACCTGATCTCGTACACATCCCAGTCGGCCAGGCGGTCCTGGACAAACCCGTCGCTGGTCTGCAGCTCATCCACCAGCCCCTCGTCCAGTGCCCGCTGGCCGTACCATACCTCCCCGGTAGCGACCTTGGCGACATCCAGGGCTGGCCGGTTGGTACTGACAAAGTCCTTGAACAGGCCGTGGGTCTCCTCCAGTTCCTCCACGAACTTCTCCCGGCCCTTGTCGGTGTTTTCGCCGAACAGGGTCAGGGTGCGCTTGTATTCCCCAGCAGTGAACAGTTCGAAGTCGATATCGTGTTTTTTCAGCAGTCGGTTGAAATTGGGCAACTGGGCCAGCACCCCTATGGACCCCAGTACCGCAAAAGGCGCGGCGATGATCCTGTCGGCAACGCAGGCCATCATGTAGCCGCCACTGGCGGCCACCTTGTCAACGGCAATGGTCAGGGGCACACCGGCGCTGCGGATGCGCTGCAGCTGGCTGGCGGCAAGGCCGTAGCCGTGTACCAGTCCCCCCGGGCTCTCCACCTTGACCAGCACCTCGTCACCCGCTTTTGCCTGCGGCAGCACCGCGGAGATTTCTTCCCGCAGGTTGTCGGTAGCGCTGGCTTTGAGATCGCCGTGGAAGGCAAGTACATACAGCCGCTTGCGACGCTGTTCATCAGAGTCTTCGGAGCCCTGCTTGCGGGCTTTTTTTGCCTTTTTCGCCGTTTGCTTTTCCGCCTTTTTCTCCGCCTTGCGGTGAGCCTTGAACTCGTCCGGGTCGCTGACAACATGTTGAATGCTGTCACCGATCTGGCGGTACTTGTCGTTCAGGTTGCGGATCTCGATGTGGCCCTCGTGCTGTTCCGCCTTCTGGCGATGGCCGATGGCCACCAGACCGGCAACGACAACCAGTATCGCCGCGACCAGTGTCACCGCCTGGGCCAGGAACAGGCCGTACTCGTATACAAATTCCAAGTTTTACTCCGTGGGTGTGTTATAGACTGTCTATATAGTGCCGTATCAGTTGCCCCGCCACTGAAGATGGCGGTGGGATCATGGGTAACTCACTGTAATGAAACCACTGGGCGTCGGCGATCTCCGTTTCATCGCAGACGATATCCCCGCCCGCGTACTCGGCGAAAAAGCCCAGCATCAGCTGGTTGGGGAAAGGCCAGGACTGGGACTGGAAGTAACGCAGGTTGCGAACCTCCACCCCTACTTCTTCGCGAACTTCCCTGACGAGCGTATCCTCCGCGGTCTCTCCCGCCTCGATGAAACCCGCCAGGGTACTGTACATGGGCTGCGGAAAATTGGCGTTGCGCGCCAGCAGCAATTCCTCGCCCCGGGTGATCAGCACGATGACACAGGGGGAAATGCGCGGATAACTGATGGTGCCGCAGGGGTCGCAGCGCATGGCACGCTCCCCATCGTCGGGGCGCATCTGTACGCCGCAGCGCCCGCAGAACTGATGATCGCGCTCCCAGTCCAGCAATTGGGACGCGCGCCCTACCAGGGCGAACAACTGCTCGTCCACACGCCCCAGCACCTGGTACAGGCTGCCGCGCTGGTACTGCATGGGATCGAGAGGATCGCTGTCGCCGATCTCCAGGGCATAGCAGGGCTGCTCGTGCCAGTAGCCCATGAAATGTCGCCTGCAATGACGCCAGCCATTCCCATCGATCTGTTCCGCGGACACCAGGCAGGGCTGGGGTGAACGCATATCCGTCACCAGTTCGCCGTCCTGGAACACGATATTGAGCTCCCCGGGGCCGCTCTCCGGAGGCGTGAGGTCAGGTCGGAACATCGAGTTTCCCGCCGGCTGTTGAAATGACCGGCTATAGTATGCGCGCAACCGCCGCGGGGCAAGACGCGAAGCTCGACCAATGTCGGTAGCGCCAGTGCTGCGGACTACCAAATAATTGCCGGCAAAGCTTAGGAAAGTGGCGGCGAATCGCGTAGAATGCGCCCCCTGAATAAGATACCTGAACAAGCGCAACCATGACCGAGACAGCCGCTCAGGCCCTGTGGAAGAATTTCCTGGGGCCCTCGCCCACCTGGTACAAGAAGACCATCATCGCCTTCCTGGTGCTGAACCCCATAGCCCTTCAAATAGTAGGGCCTTTCGTTACCGGCTGGCTGCTGATCGGCGAGTTTATCTTTACCCTGGCCCTGGCCCTGCGCTGTTACCCGCTGCAGCCCGGGGGCCTGCTGGCAATTCAGGCGATCCTGCTTGGCATGACCTCGCCGCAGATGGTATTCGAGGAAACGGTCGCCAACTTCGAGGTGATTCTGCTGCTGATGTTCATGGTCGCCGGCATCTACTTCATGAAAGAACTGCTGCTGTTCGTTTTTACCAAGATCCTGCTCAACGTGCGCTCCAAAGTTCTGCTCTCACTGCTGTTTTCGATCGTTGCGGCTGTCCTTTCCGCGTTCCTCGACGCCCTGACCGTCACAGCGGTACTGATCAGCGTGGGTGTCGGCTTCTATTCGGTGTATCACAAGGTGGCCTCCGGTAAGGGAATCTCACACGAGGGGCACGATCACTCGGACGACGACTCGGTCAAGGAGCAGCACCAGGAAGACCTGGAGCATTTTCGCTCTTTCCTGCGCAGCCTATTGATGCACGGCGCTGTGGGTACAGCCCTGGGCGGTGTGTGCACCCTGGTCGGGGAACCCCAGAACCTGTTGATCGCCACCGTTGCCGAGTGGGACTTCATCAAGTTCGTCACCATCATGGCGCCGGTTACCATGCCGGTGCTGGTCTGCGGCCTGGTGACCTGCATGCTGCTGGAAGTGACCGGTAAATTCGGCTACGGCGCGCAGTTGCCCGACAGCGTGCGCCAGGTCCTGGTGGAATTCCAGGAGAAGGAAGAAACCCAGCGCAACGCCCGTACCAATGCGAGACTGATTGTACAGGCCGTGGTTGCCGTAATCCTGGCTCTCGGGTTGGCCCTGCACCTGGCCGCGGTGGGCCTGATCGGCCTGATGGTGATTGTATTGCTGACCGCCTTCAACGGCGTGGTGGAAGAACACCAGCTGGGGCATGCCTTCGAGGAAGCCCTGCCCTTCACCGCGCTGCTGGTAGTGTTTTTTGCCATCGTGGCCGTGATCCACGACCAGCACCTGTTTACCCCTGTCATCGACGCGGTGCTGGCCATGGAGTCGGACGTGCGGCCCGCGATGTTCTTCCTGGCCAACGGCGTGCTATCGATGATCAGTGACAACGTGTTCGTGGCCACGGTGTATATTACCGAGGTGAAGGACGCGCTCGAGGCCGGCGACATCACCCGCAAGGAGTTCGACCAGCTGGCGGTTGCGATCAATACCGGCACCAACCTGCCCAGCGTGGCCACCCCTAACGGCCAGGCGGCCTTCCTGTTCCTGCTGACCTCGGCACTGGCACCGCTGATCCGGCTTTCCTACGGGCGCATGGTGATCATGGCGCTGCCCTATACCGTCGTGCTGGGCAGTGTGGGTATGGCCGCCGTGTTTTTATTTATTTGATACTTCCCGCCACAGGACACGACCTCCGCTGTCCCCGGCAATAGCCTCCAGTTGTGCCTCGTGGGCGACCAGTTCCTCCTCTGACGCCCTGATGACCGGCAGTGGCTGCCGGTCACTGGACAGGCGCCGCAGCTGTTCCCCGACCCCCTGCCCCTCTCCGGTGGCGATACCGGAATCAGACAACTGGAAGGTGGTCTGCCCACCGGTCATCGCCAGGTAGACGTCTGCCAGGATTTCAGCATCCAGCAGCGCGCCGTGCAGGTCCCGCTGGGAGTTGTCCACCCCATAGCGCTGGCACAGCGCGTCCAGGTTATTGCGCTGCCCCGGGTGCTTGGCCCGGGCCATCACCAGGGTGTCGACGATGGGACTGGCATCCTCGAGGGCAGTGCGCTTGTGATCCAGCCGCTGCAATTCAGCGTTCAGGAAGCCCAGGTCGAAGGGCGCATTGTGGATGATCAGTTCCGCGCCGGCGATGTACTCGACGAATTCGCCGGCTATCTGCTCGAACAGCGGCTTGTCCTCGAGGAACTCGCTGGTAATGCCGTGAACTTCTATCGCGCCCTGGTCGATCTCCCGCCGGGGGTTGATGTACTGGTGGTAATGGTTGCCGGTAAGGCGTCGGTTTACCAGTTCAACACAGCCGATTTCAATGATGCGGTGCCCTTGGGAGGCTTCCAGGCCGGTGGTTTCCGTATCGAGTACGATTTGTCTCACGCCAGGTCTATCCAGTTATTAATAGAGTTAAGTTCAAGCCGGCAGTTCTTCGATGCCCCGGTTGGCCAGTTGGTCCGCTATCTCGTTTTCCCGGTGTCCGCTGTGCCCCTTGACCCAGTGCCAGTCTACCTGATGCCGTTGGTTCTGTTCATCCAGGGCCTGCCACAGATCGATATTTTTGACAGGTTTTTTGCCTGCCGTTTTCCAGCCCTTCTTTTTCCAGCCCTGGAGCCACTGGGTGATGCCGTTCCTGACGTACACGGAATCGGTGGTCAGGGTGACTGCGCAGGGCTCCTTCAGGGCCTTCAGTGCCTCTATGGCAGCCCGTAGTTCCATACGGTTATTGGTGGTCTCGCTCTCACCCCCGTAGAGTTCGCGCTCGACCTCCCCGTAACGCAACAGGGCGCCCCAGCCGCCGGGCCCGGGATTGCCGCGACAGGCACCGTCGGTAAAGATTTCTACTTGTTTCAAGCGGCGGCATCTCCCCGCTTGTGGCCGGGTTGGCGATGCACCGGTGCGTTGGGAGTCGGGCTCGGTGCAGTCTTCGGCTTGGGTACTGCCAGCCCTATCAGGCCTTCGCTGGACAGGCGTAACTGGCGGCGCCGGTGCATCGCCGGCTGCTGCTTGATCGCCTGCAGAACGTACAGACCCCCGACCGGAAGATTGTGGCGGTTGCACCACTGGTCAGCGCGGGTCAGCCAGCGGCGCAGGCGGGTGCCACCCGCGGGAGGCATGCTGTACAGGTGGCTGCTGCCCTGTACTTCACATCCCAACAGGTGCAGCCAATCAGTCAGTCGCCTTTCACTGACGGGCCGGTGGTGATGCCACAGGGAGTTGCGGGAGAAACCGCGCAGGTACTGGCCCATTCCCGCGAGGCTATACGGATTAAAACCGATCACCAGCAGTTGTCCCTGGGGGGTCAGCACGCGCTGGATTTCCCGCAATACCTGGTGCGGGTGTGCGGTAAATTCCAGGCTGTGGTGGGCGATAACCGCGTCAACGCTGTCGCTCTCCAGGGGCAATTCATCCGCGTCGCATATCAGGCTGATCGCATCCCCCGGGCAGTTTGCCGCATAAATCCGGTGATTGATGGGACTGCCCTCAAACAGGGGCTGACCGCGGGTAACCCCCAGCTGCAGTATGTGATAGCCGAAGCTGGTGTCGAGCAACCCCTGCAGGGTATCGCCGATACAGCCCAGCAGATAACAGCCGCTTTCCCGGGCATACCAGGATTCCAGTTCCGTTAAAAAATCGCTACACTCACCGTCCATCAAAGCAGTATCGGTCCGGTTGCCGCACTCGGGGTACACAAGGGCATGTTACTGCATTTTCCGCCTTTTGAAACGGTGCGCCATGCTGAACATTGACCCGATACCCGCATTCTCAGACAACTACATCTGGCTGATCTACGACCGGGACAGCCGCGAGGCTTTCGTGGTGGACCCTGGCGACGCCGCCCCGGTTGAGAAATGCCTGGATGACATGCAACTTGATCTGACCGGCATTCTCATTACCCATCACCACCTGGACCACGTGGGCGGGCTGGAGCAATTGCGCTCACGCCATGCCCCCGTGGTATACGGCCCCGCCAACCCGACGGTAAAGGGTATCGATCGACGGGTCGCTGCCGGAGACCGGGTGGAGGTACTGGGCGAGAGCTTCGCGGTGATGGAAGTGCCCGGCCACACCCTGGATCATATCGCCTATTACCGCACCGGCGATGAGCCACTGCTGTTCTGCGGCGATACGCTGTTCGCCGGCGGTTGTGGACGAGTGTTCGAGGGCACCCCGCCGATGATGCACCAGTCATTGCAGTCGCTGGCGGCCCTGCCGGGGGGCACCAGGGTCTACTGCGCACACGAGTACACCCTGGCTAACCTGGCTTTTGCCAGCGCGGTGGAACCGGATAATACCGCCCTCAATCGCCGGGTCGCAGACGCTGAGGCTACCCGGGCCCGCAATGAGCCCACCGTCCCTTCCAGTATCGAACTGGAACTGGCCACCAATCCTTTTCTGCGTTGCGCTGAACCGGCCCTGCTCGAGGCCCTGCGAGCCCAGGGACGACTACAGGGTGAGAGCGGCGCCGAAGTATTTGCCACGGTACGCGGCTGGAAAGACAACTTTTAGACAAAAAGTCCCGATATCGGTAGCAATCCGCCCTGAAGTTCATACAATGACTGCACTGGGGCAACAACAAGACAAAAAATTATTTCCATATAAATCATAATGTTAAAGAAAATACTTATAGTTATTTCTGCGATTATTTTACTCGCTGGCTGCCAGGTGACGCCTCCCCGCAGCGCGGTGGCAACCTCGCCACTGGACAGCACGGTAGAGCAGGTACCGGAGGAGACTAATGAGCAGACGGTGGCGACGGCCACACCGGAGCCTGTAACTGACCTGTGGGAGCGCATCCGGCGGCAACTGAGCTGGCAGACCATTCATAATAGCCAGGTTGGGCAGGCGCGGGACCGCTTCCTGAAGCAGCCGGATTACCTGCCGGTGGTGTCGGAGCGGGGCAATTACTACCTCTATTACATCGTCGAAGAGGTAGAGCGACGGGGCATGCCAATGGAAATCGCCCTGCTGCCCCTGGTGGAAAGCACCCTCAACCCCTTCGCCTACTCGTCCGAGCGCGCCGCCGGACTCTGGCAGATTATGCCCGCCACCGGCCGGCACCTGGGGCTGGAGCAGGGCTGGTGGTATGATGGCCGCCGCGACCTGCGCGATTCCACCCGCGTGGCACTGGACTACCTGGAGGCGCTGCACCAGCAGTTCGACCAGGACTGGATGCTGGCTCTGGCCGCCTACAACTCCGGCAAAGGGCGCGTGGCCCGTGCACGCAAGACCAACCGTAACCAGGGACTGCCCACGGACTACTGGTCTCTCAAGTTACCGCGGGAGACTCGCAACTACGTGCCGAAGCTGATTGCGCTCGCCCAGATCATCTCCTATCCCGATGCCTTCTCGCTGGAGATCCCACCGGTACCCAACGCGCCGGCCTTCGAAGTGGCGGGCACGGGGGGCCAACTGGAGATGGCAAGGGCTGCACAGCTGGCCCAGGTTGAGCTGTCGACCCTCAGGGCCCTGAACCCGGGACAGCTGCGCTGGGCCACCTCACCTGACATGCCGCCGGAACTGTTGCTGCCCGTGGGACACGGGCAGCACTTCGAACAGGCGGTGGCGCAATTGACGCCCGATGACCGGGTGCAGTGGCAACACTATCGCATAGAGCGGGGCGACAGCCTCATACGCATTGCCAAAAAGTTTGATACCGAGGTGGGACTGCTGCGGGAGGTCAACGGCGTTCGCGGCAGCATGATCCGCGCCGGCGATACCCTGATGATTCCCAAGGGCGGCGCCTGGTCGTCGAGCCTGGCAATGGCCACGGCGGAGAAGCCCCAGGCCAGGGGCTATCGGGTTCGCCGGGGAGATTCCCTGTACCGGATCGCCGGAAAATTCAACGTATCCATCAACGATATCATCGCCTGGAATGCACTGGACCCTGGCAAATACCTGCAGCCCGGCCAGAAACTCACCCTGTACATCCGGGGCAGCTAAGCGCCCCGTGTGACCGCCCTGTTCAATACCCCTTTCGGTGCCTTTGCGCTGCAGCGTTATCCCGCGCGACGCGGGGAGCGGCTGCTGCCCTGGTGCGGCGCCGACAGTCTGCTGCTGGAGGCGATGCATTCACTGCAGTTGCCGGCGGCGCAGACCCTGGTGGTCAACGATGAGCATGGCGCGCTGTCGGTCCCCCTGCAACCCGCCGGGTTGTGGACTGACTCAATGCTGGCGAAGATCGCGCTGGAAAGGAACCTGCGGGCCAATAAGCTGGGGCCGGTCACCGTCACCTGGAGCACTCGGTCTCCGCCCGGGGAACCCGCCTGCGCGGTGCTGCGGGTGCCGAAACAACTGCCCTACTTCCAGTTCCAGCTGGATCTGCTGGCGCGGGTGCTGCCCCCGGGCGCGACACTGCTGGCCGCGGGCATGGACAAGCACCTGTCCCCGCGCACGGCAGAACTGCTGGAACGATATATCGGTCCCACCGAGCGGCACCGGGGCCAGCGCAAGGCCCGCCTGTTCGAGTCAGTCAACCGCGGCAGCGGCGCCCGGGCTACAGCAGATACCTGTGCCTACTTCTGCGAGCTGCTGGGAGACGAACTGCGCGCCCTGCCCAATGTCTTCAGCCGCGATCAGCTGGATATCGGCACCCGTTTCCTGCTGCAGCACCTGGATCAACTGGAGCCGGTGGACACTGCCATCGACCTGGCCTGTGGCAACGGCGCAATCGGCCTGGCGGCATACAAACTGGGCCTGGCCCAGCGGGTAAGCTTCTGCGACGAGTCAGCGATGGCGCTGGCCTCGGCCAGGGAAAACAGCGGGCGGATATTTCCGGGCATGGCGGAAAACTTTGCCTTTTTTCACGGGGACGGCCTGCTGGATTACCCTGGAGAGGTGCCCCGTATAATCCTGTGCAACCCGCCTTTCCACCACCAGCACGCTGTGGATGAGTTCGTGGGTCGGCGCCTGCTGGCACAGTGCGGGCGCTACCTGCACGACGACGGCGTGCTGTGCCTGGTGGCCAATCGTCACCTGGATTACGGCCCTGCCCTGCGCCGGTATTTCGGCCCTGTGGAACGTCTTGCGGAAAACAGCAAATTCATCATCTGGCGCGCACGCAAGACATAGACGGTTGATTCCCCGGTTGGCTGCCGGTATGTTAGGTCGGCCCCGGCGGTGGCTCCCGGCTCCGCTGGCTCTACACATTAAAAGGAACCTCTGTAATGACTAGATTTACCCTCGCAATACGACAGTACCTGCTCGCGCTGCTCGTGTTTTTACCCGTCGCCCTGCAAGCCAATGAGTTCGACGTAAACGACCCCGACCCGCGCGCCATGGCGATTACCGTCGCCGCCGTGGTCACTAATGTAGACCGGGAAACCAACCGGGTCACGCTGGAGGGCCCGCGCGGTGATCTGTTCACGGTGACCGTTCCGGAAGGTGCGGCGAATCTGGGTGAAATCAATGTCGGTGACCAACTTGTCGCCACCTACCTCGCCGCCCTGGAGGGGGAACTTCGCAAGCCTACCGAAGAAGAACTGGCGGATCCCTGGGTGGTACTTGAGGACGCCGGTGTTTCCGAAGAAGGCGGTAATACTGCGGTCGGCGGTGCCCGGGTAATCCGTGCGGTCTGTACCATTGAGGGCCTGAACCGCATTCTGGGTACTGTGGTGATCAAGGATCCGCGCGGTGACGTGCATGTCATCCGCGACGTCGAAGCGGAAAAGATGGAGGGTGTCACCCTGGGACAGACCCTGGTGGTGGTCTATACCGAAGCGCTGGCCATGTCTCTCGAGCGCGCCCCGGGCGGCGAGTAATGTTTTACGGGCCGGTGTCAGCCGGCGAGTAATTCCTCTACCAGGACCGCCACCTCACGGGTGGCAGGTCCCTTGCGCTGCTGGTGGAAAAAGCCGGTCACGTCGCTGACCTCCTTGTTGACTTCCACCGTCAGCGCCCCATGGGCCAGCGCCCGCTGTACAAAACCCGCCGCGGGATAGACCACCCCCGAAGTACCAATGGCGACAAACAGGTCGCAGTCCATGAGGCGCAACTCTATCTCCTCCATGTGATAGGGCATCTCACCGAACCACACCACGTCAGGGCGCAGCCTGCCACGGATGCCACAACCCGGGCAATCACTGTCAGCGTCATAGTCGGCCGCGGCAGGCATTGCGCTTTCACAGGCAGCACACAGCATGCTGTTGAGCTCACCGTGCATATGGCAGACCTCCGCGCTGCCGCCACGCTCGTGCAGGTCGTCTACATTCTGGGTCACCAAAAACACATCCCCCGGAAATTCCTGTTGCAGGCGCGCCAGCGCCCGGTGGGCGTCATTCGGTTCCACCTGCGGCAACTGGTTCCTTCGCGCGTTGTAGAAGCGGTAGACCAGCGCAGGGTCCCGGGCGAAGGCTTCCGGTGTGGCGATTTCCATCGGGTCGTGCTTCTCCCACAGGCCATCCGCGTCGCGGAACGTGGAAAGGCCCGATTCGGCGGATATCCCCGCCCCGGTGAGAATAACAATGCGATTGATAAAACGTCCGTGAAACATCATGCCTCCAGTTCAGCGGCTTGCAGTTCGTGCAGTCGTCCCAGGGCGGTGAAATACAGGGCACAGCGCACCGGCTCAGGGCCCAGTGCCGCAACTGCCTCCCGGTAGGCCGCCAGTTGCTCGCGATAGGCGCTGGACTCCCTGGCCAGGAAGTCCGCCTCAGTTTCGCCGACCCGGGGGCTGCTGGTTTTGTAGTCCACGACCCAGCGCTCGCCGCTGTTCGTGTCGATAAATGTGCGATCGATAACCAGGTCGATACAGCGCTCCCCCGGCCCCGGCCGGGTCAGGCCGAATTCGCTGCGCGCCTCCCGGTGAGCGTCTGAGAGAATCCACCTCCCCTTCTCATCGGCCAGGGTGGTCGCCAGTGACTGTGCCACCAGGGTCTCGCCCCGCGCCAGCACCTCGCCGCACAGGCCCAGTCGGCGCAGGGCCATGCCCCAGCGGGCCAGGTCTGCTGAATCCGGCTGCGCCGGCGGAGTACCGCGCAGTGACAGCTCTTCCAGTGCCAGGTGCACCACCGTGCCGACGTGGCGCTCCAGGCGATTCAGTTCACGCGGCGGGATATTGGCGCCGGCAGTTTCCCCCTGCGGTGTCGTCGGGGGCGCCGTAGCGGGTGGCAGCACCTGCAACCGCCAGGCAGTACCGGTGACAACATCTGCCACATCGAGCCCGGCCGACGCCGGCTCCTGCAGGATCAACTGCTGGCGAAAGGTTTCCCATATCGGTTTCAGCAGAGTGTTGACGGGTGGCGACTTCCAGTCGTCATTCTTTTCATCGGGGTTCAGGCAGGCACTGAGCAACAGGCGCTGCACCGCCCGGGTCGCGCCCACGTACAGCAGGCGGGTATTTTCCAGTCGGGTTTTCTGCTTGTGCTGCTGTTGCAGGTAGTTGTACAGGGTAGCCTCCCCCTCCCTGCTGTGGTCGTCCGCCGCCAGCAGGAAGCCACGCTCGCCGGCAGCCGTGGTGTAATCGTCCCACAACAGCAATTGCCGGCTGTCACTGCGGGTCAGGCGCGCCAGGCCAGGGATCAGCACCCAGTCGAACTCCAGCCCCTTGGCCTTGTGCAGGGTCATCACCTGCAACTTGCTGTCGGGCTGCTCCTCGCCGAGCTTGAGCTGATCCAGCTGCCGTTCCAGCCATGCCAGGTTCAGCCCGAGACCCTCCCGGTCGCCTTTCTCCAGCAACTGGAAGAAACGCTCTGCATCCTGCAATTGCCCCTGATCGGTGACGGCGGCCGGCCCGCCGAGCGCCAGCCAGGTCTGCTCCACCCACACCCGCAACGCGAGGCGGTCCCGCTTTGCTTCCGCCATGGCCAGCGCGGCAGCCAGGTGCTCGCTGCGCCTGCGCCCGTCGTCGCTGAGGGTGGCCACCAGAGCCTGGTCACGCAGCAATTCGCTCACTGCCGCTTCTGTCTCCCGGTCACCCCTGTTTGCGATGCGGTGCAGGTCCGCCAGGAACAGGCCACACAAGGGGGCGCGCAGCAGGGCCAGCCAGGCCACGCGATCGGCCGGGTTGCCCAGGGCCCGGCACAGTGTCATCAGGTCCAGGACCGCCGGGGAGTCGGCGAGGCTGTCCAGGTCCTGGGCCGAATAGCGGATCCCCTGCCGCCGTAGTGCCTGCAGAAACGGCTGCAACTGGTTGCGGCTGCGACCCAGCAGGGCGATCGATCGGCACGCCGGGTCTTCGATGCCCTGCCGTATCTGAGCGCAGACAAAGTCCACTTCCTGCGTCGCTGCCCAATCGCCCGTGAAACCGTGGCAGGACACGGCGGGTGTGTGAGCGGGACCCTTGACCGGCACCGCCTCGGTGAACTTCACCTGCCCGCGGCGCATGTCGTCCCGATCGGGGAAGGCGTGGGCAAAGGTTTCATTTACCCAGTCGACAATGCCCTCGTCGGAGCGGAAATTGCACAGCAGTTCGATATGGGCAGGCTGCACACCGTTGAAGCCCTCTTCCCTGGCCTTCAGGAACAGGCCCACGTTGGCGTCGCGGAAACCGTAAATTGACTGCATACCATCGCCGACAATCATCACGGTGCGCGGCGCCCCGGGGTCGATCTCATTGTGACTGCCCCAGCCGCGGGTGAGCCGGCGCACCAGTTCGTACTGGTTGATGGCCGTGTCCTGGAACTCATCCACCAGGATGTGCTCTATCCGGTAATCGAGACGCAGGGCCAGCTCGGTGGGGGTGTCGTCCTCCCCCAGGGCCTGCAGGGCGGACAGGGCCACCTGGCTGTGATCGACCTGGCCACGGCGGGCGAATACCAGGAGCAGCTCGGCGGCCAGTTGCGGCAACACGTGAAAAAGGTGAATGACCATGCGCCAGGACGCGGCCCCCTCCCCGATATCCGGCAGGCTGGAGACTGCCGCCAGGGCCTGTTCGAGACCGGGCGACTCCCTCAGTTCGTCGATCAGCTCATACAGTGTTTCCTTGCGTGCCTTCTGCTCCCCGCCGCCGGTGGGAAAGCCGGCACGTTTGTCGACGGTACGCCGCCAGCCGCCCGCTTTGGTCAGCAGCAAGTCGCGCAGGGCCCGCCAGCCCTCGAGGTCCTTCGGTTCCGCGCCGGGAAAGGCATCCAGTCCCTGCCGGCCGAGGTTGTGCGCCGCGTATCGCTGCAGGTCCAGTAATGGTTCCGCGACAGTCCCCAACGATTCCAGCAGGCCCCGTAACTCCTCGCAGATCAGTGCTTGTACGGTATACAGCAGGTAGGACTCGGCCTCCTCCGGTGCGTGCCGCAGGCCCACGTATTCACGCCACTGGTCGCGGCGCCGGAGCATGGAGACCAGTAAGTCCTGCATCCGTTGCCAGTTGTTGTCGAAGTGCAGCAGCAGGGCCCGCAGGTCCCCGGCCACCGGCCCACCGCGGTCCAGTTCTGCAAACAGCCGGGAAACCGCTTCCCGGTAGAGCTCCTCGGCGTTATCGATGATCGCCGCCTGCCCGCCGAAGCCGCTCAGCACCGGCATCTGCCGGGTCAGTCCGCCGCAGAAGCTGTCGATGGTCTTGATGTTGATGCGATTGATATCACGGGTGAGCTGCCAGTTTCCCGCTGCGTCTGCCTCCAGCGCCCCCTCCGCCAGCCGACGGGTGGTGAGCTGGTGGGGGCTTTCGCAAGGATCGCCCCGGCGGGCGGATTGCAGTGCCTCCAGCACCCGCTGGCGCATTTCCGCGGCCGCCTTGCGGGTAAAGGTAATGGCGAGCACCTGTTCAGGGAGCTGCACCCGGGCCAGCAGGCCGAGGTAGCGCTGGATCAGCAGTTCGGTTTTACCCGAACCTGCCGGCGCGCTGACACAGAAACTGCGCAGCGGATCCAGCGCCTCCTGCCGCCGGCTGGCGTCGGCGATATTCACGCCGGTACTCCGCTGTTAACCCGGCACAGGGCCTGGAGCCCACACCAGGTACAGGCACCCACCTGGGGATCCACCCGCGCCTCCCCGGCCAGGAATTCCCGGGCGAGATCCTGCAGTTGACCGCGCCAGCGGACATTGAGGGCTTGCCAGCTGTCGATCTCCCAGCCACCGCGCACCAGGCCGGCGATATCTGTGCGAATGCCCGGGGCCGCGGCGATCTCTCCTGCACCGATAAAGGCACAGTCGTCGATACGCAGGCGGGCGAAGCCCAGGGCCGCCGGTGTCTCGCCCCCGGCGACGCCGTACAACAAAAGCTGGGGTTTTGCCGGGCGCTCCCCCAACCAGTCGCCCAGGCTGCAGGCGCCGGACTTGTAATCGATGATCAGCGCTGAGCCGTCGGGAAGACGATCGATCCGATCGACCCGCAGCCGTAGTTCCAGTGCCTCCAGTCGCAGGTAGAGATCTTCCTCGGTGGCCGCGACGCGGAAGGCCTCCCGCTGCCGCTCAACCGCCAGCCACTGGCTTAACAGGGTTTCGAGTCGCGCCCCTTCCAGTTCTATCCAGGCCGGGGAAACCGCCGAGGGCCCGCTGCGCGGCAACTCCTCCAGGGCAGTCATCACGGCACGTCTCACCAGCTCAGCCTCACCATCCTGGCTGGTTGCCGCCAGGGTATCGCTGTCGGGAATCGCCTGGAACAGCAGGTGCAGGGCCCGGTGCATCAGCGAACCCCGATCCGCGGCCGACATGCCCGGTACGGCTTCCCCCAGAGGTTCCGCGTGCAGGCGCCTGCGAGCGAAGGCGCGGAACGGGCACTGGGACTGGTCCTCCAGCAGTGCGCTGCCCCCTTGCAGTGCCTCGAGTTCTTTCTCTGCCGGTACCGGGGCCCACTCCTGGCCGATGATTTCCACGGCTCGCCCCTGGCAGGCCTGTTGCCAATCGCTGTCGACCGGGCCCTGCTCATCCCCGTCTATCATGGGAAAACCCGCCAGAAGGGCACTGGGCAACTCAGGAATGGCGTCCAGCTGGCAGGCATAGCTGGCGTGCAGCTCGCGGGTACCGTGCAGGTACTGCCGCATCAGTCCCTCGGCGTAGGCCCACTCGCGTTCAGCGGTGGCGTGGGGCATCTGCAGTTCCCGCTGCAACGCGACGGGGATAAAGGGACTGGGTCTGGGCGGCGCCGGCCAGCGACTGCCCTGCATGCCGCACAACCAGAGATGGTCGAACTCCAGCCCCGCCGCTTCCAGCGGGCCCAGTACCTGGATTGCGCTGTCGGCGGTCTGCGGCTGGGATACCTGGCTTGAGAGCAGCCGATCCATCAGGCCCAGCAGTGCCTCCAGCGACAGGCGGCCAACCACCTCATCGTAGGCTGCCAGTTGCTCCAGCGCGGCGTACCACAATTGCACCTGTTGGTGCTCCAGCGAATCCAGGGGCCCTGCGCCCGGCCAACCCCAGCTGTCCAGTACCGCACACAGGGGGTCCAGCCAGCCGGAGGGCAGGCGGGATTCTCCCAACTCACGCAGCCTGGTCATCGACATCAGGTGCCGGCCCAGGGACAGTCCCTGTTGTTCCCCGGCTTGCAACTGACTGGCCAGGTAGCGCAGGTCCGCCACCTCCACCCTCTCCCGGCCGCTGTCGTAGAGCCGTCGCAACAGTTTGATCGCCACAGGGGATTTGCGGTCCGGCAGGTCCAGGAATCGGCTCTGCAACAGGCGCGTTACATCGCTGACCGCGACGCTGCGCAGAGTGAGCCGCAGCACTGCCATGGCGTCGCGTACCACCGGCGCCCGGTCAAGGGTGATACCGGTGGAGAAATTCACCGGCAGGCTGTTGTAGTTGTCGCCCAGGCAGTCGAAGGCCCGCCGCAGCAGGTACTCCAGGGCAAAACGATCGCCGTCCATATCCGACAGCACGATACCGATCCGCGCCAGGGGCTCGCGCCGGCTCAGGTCCTGCGCCCAACTGGCGACCGCGGCGAGTTCGGCACGCCGGTCACTGTAGCGGCTGCCACTGCAACGGGCCTCGAGACCCTCTCCCACGCGGTACTCGAGCCGGGTTGCCAGGCCGTCAACACAGGCCTGGAAGAGTGGCGGAATATCGTCGAAGTCCATTAGCAGCAGTGGCCCCTGCGGCAGTTCTTCCGCGCACCCGAGTAACTGCGTGACGCAATCACCGCCGGTGGCAAGGCTGTCCGCCTGCAGGTACTGCTCAAAACCCTCGTTCCAGGCAAGAAAGGCCGCGCAGTCCTCGTCCAGCTCGAATGCGCTGCTGAATCGTGGGGCGGACAAATTCACCTGCCAGCGCAGCAGCCGCTCACGCGCCTGGTGGGCCAGGCTGGCGGCGGCGCTGTCCTGCAACAGTCTGTACTGGCCCCGGGCCTGCTCCCGCTCGATGGCGCGCTGCCACAATTCCAGTGCCTGTCCCTCCGCCAGCAGCACCCGGTCGGGGCCCAGCCCGAGGCAGACACTGTCGCGCCAGCGCTGCAGCAACCAGGATTCCAGCGGATAGACCGGCAGGGGCTCCCATACGGCGGCACCGCGCTCCTGTTGCAGATTATCCCAGGCGGCCTTGATACGGCGGGCCAGGCGGAAGTTGGGGGTGAGCAGCGTGAAGCCCGATTCTATGAAGGGTATCAGCGGATTCAGCTGGTAAAACTGTTGTGAATTCTGCCCTGGCAAACCGCCTACCCAAAGTATCCGCACTGCTATAGAATGGCGCGCCCTGCGCGAGCGGGCGACGAGAAGGAATTACTGTATCAGGTAACAGGCAATGAGCAACATCGAAGTACACAACACCAATATGGCTTCCCAGGAGGTGCTGGTCACCCCGGAGGAATTGTGGCAGTCACAACCCATGTCCGAGGCGGTGAAGCGCACCGTCGCCGAAAGCCGCGGGGTCATACAGAATATTCTCGACCGCAAGGATCACCGCCTGTTCGTAGTGGTGGGACCCTGCTCCATCCACGATACCGAGGCCGCCATGGATTATGCCCGTCGGCTGCAGCGACTGGCCCGGGAGTTGTCGGATACCCTGTACATTGTCATGCGTGTGTATTTTGAAAAACCCCGGACCACCGTGGGCTGGAAAGGACTGATCAACGACCCCCACCTGGACGACTCCTTCAAGATCGAGGAAGGATTGCACATAGGTCGCAAGCTGTTGCTGGATATCCTGGAACTGGGGCTGCCCACCTCCACCGAGGCCCTGGACCCGATCTCACCCCAGTACCTGCAGGACCTGATCAGCTGGAGCGCGATTGGCGCCCGCACCACCGAATCCCAGACCCATCGGGAGATGGCCAGTGGGCTGTCATCGGCGGTCGGTTTCAAGAACGGCACCGACGGCGGGCTGACTGTGGCCACCAATGCCCTGCAATCCGTGGCCAACCCACACCGTTTCCTGGGTATCAACCGCCAGGGGCAGGTGTCGGTGTTCACCACCAAGGGCAACGCCTACGGCCACATCGTACTGCGCGGCGGCAGCGCCGGCCCCAACTACGATTCCGTTCACGTGAAACTGTGCGAGGAGGCTCTGGAAAAGGCCGGCGTTCCCACCAATATCATGGTGGACTGCAGTCACGCCAACTCCAACAAACAGCCGGAACTGCAGCCGCTGGTAGTGGAGAACGTTGCCAACCAGATCCTGGAGGGCAACCGGTCCATTGTCGGTTTGATGATCGAGAGCAATCTCAAAGCCGGTAACCAGTCCATCCCCGAGAACCTCGATGACCTGGAGTACGGGGTGTCGGTGACCGACGGGTGTATCGACTGGGAGGCCACGGAACAATGTTTGCGGCAGATGCGCGACAAACTGCGTGACGTTTTGCCCCGCAGGTAATGGTGCGCAGTGCGCACCCTACGGCACTTCGGTCTAAGGTAGGGTGCGCTCTGCGCACCATGGAATTACGCTCGGTTTAATAATACGCCTGTGACCGATCCGTATGGTCGGTCATATCCCGCACGCCCTTGAGTTGGGGCAACTGCTCCAGCAGGGTTTTCTCCACCCCGCCCTTCAAGGTCTGGTCCACGGCGCTACAGCCCTGGCAGCCGCCGCCGAACTGAAGCACGGCGTACATGTCGTCGGTGATCTCCACCAGGCTGACTTCGCCACCGTGGGCAGCCAGCGCCGGGTTCACCTCGTTGTACAGGACGTAATTGATCCGGTCCTCCAGGGGACTGTTCTCATCCACCCGCGGCATCTTGGCGTTGGGTGCCTTGATGGTGAGCTGGCCACCCATGCGGTCCTTGGCGTAATCCACCAGCGCATCCTCCAGGTAAGGAAGACTGCGCACGTCGAACCAGGCGGTAAAGGCGTCGTAAGCCCTCTCCTCGTCCCCGTCCTGTACGTCGCCATCGCGGCAGTAGGCAATACAGGTCTCCGCCCGCGGCGTGCCGGGCTGGTTGATAAATACCCTGACGCCGAGTGCATCTTCCTGCTTGGAGAGCAATTCGGCCAGGTATTCCTGGGCTGATTCCGTGATGGTGACCATCTGATAATCCATTCCGAGTAAAACAGTCGGGTATTCTAGCAAACTTGTACACAAAAGTGTCTACCGCGGGCTGACAGAACCGGCAAAGGAATACGCGATCTGCTAGAATGGCGCGCTTTTTTAAGGCGTCCATACACGCCGCGTGAAAAAACGACAGGAACACCAGGACCATGAGTAACAGCCCTTCCTCCAAGGCCGCTCTCGAGCGGGCTCTGCAACAGCGCATCCTGGTGCTGGACGGGGCCATGGGCACCATGATCCAGGGGGAAGGTCTGGAGGAAGCGGACTACCGCGGAGAGCGCTTCGCCGATCACGACAGTGACCTGAAAGGCAATAATGACCTGTTGTCGCTGACCCGTCCGGATATCATCGCCAAAATCCACCGACTGTACCTGGAGGCCGGCGCCGATATCGTCGAGACCAATACCTTCAACAGTACCGCCATCGCCCAGGACGACTACCGGCTGGGTTACCTGGCGGCAGAACTCAACGAGGCAGCGGCCCGCCTGGCGCGACAGGTGGCTGACGAGGTGACGGCCGAGACCCCGGGCCGCCCCCGCTATGTGGCGGGTGTACTGGGCCCGACCCCTAAGACCGCGTCGATTTCACCGGATGTGAACGATCCGGGCGCCCGCAGTGTCAGTTTCGACCAGCTGCGTACCGACTATGCCGAGGCCACCCGAGGTCTGCTGGCCGGGGGTGTGGATATTCTGCTGATCGAGACCATTTTCGACACCCTCAATGCCAAGGCCGCAATTTTCGCGGTGCGGGAGGTGCTGGAGGAACTGGCCAGCGATATTCCCATCATGATTTCGGTGACTTTTCCGGATGTCAGCGGCCGGGTGCTGTCCGGCCAGAACCCGGAGGCCTTCTGGAACGCCGTGGCCCACGCGCGCCCTCTTATTGTTGGAAGCAATTGTGGTCGCAGATTCAAAGAGATACGGCCATTTATTGAAGAGCTTTCTAACGTTACGGATTGCTATTTCAGCGCCCACCTCAACGCCGGCCTGCCCAACGCCTTCGGCGAGTTCGACGAGACCCCGGACATCATGCACGAGGATTTTAGCGGTTTCGCCGAGCGCGGCTTCCTCAACCTGGCCGGTGGCTGCTGCGGCACCACCCCCGAACACATCAGTGCGATTGCCAGCGCGGTCGAGGGGATTGCTCCCCGGCGCCTGCCCGATCATCCCCCGGCCTGTCGCCTGAGTGGCCTCGAGCCGTTCAACATCACGCGGGACAGCCTGTTCGTCAACATCGGCGAGCGCTGCAATGTCACCGGTTCGGCCCGCTTCAAGCGCCTGATCCTGGAGGGCGACTACGAGACCGCCCTGGACGTGGCTCGCACCCAGGTGGAAGACGGTGCCCAGATCATCGACGTCAACATGGACGAGGGCATGCTGGATGCGGTGGAGGCCATGACCACCTTCCTCAACCTGGTAGCCTCAGAGCCGGATATCGCCAGGGTGCCGATCATGGTGGACTCCTCCAAGTGGGAGGTGATCGAGGCCGGTCTCAAGTGCATACAGGGCAAGGCGGTGGTGAACTCCATCAGCCTCAAGGCCGGGGAACAGGAGTTTCTCGAGCAGGCACGCCTGTGCCAGCGCTACGGCGCTGCGGTGGTGGTCATGGCCTTCGACGAACAGGGCCAGGCGGACAACCTGGAGCGACGCCAGGAAATCTGCAGGCGCTCCTATGAGCTGTTGGTCAACGAGGTCGGGTTCAATCCCACCGATATCATCTTCGACCCGAATATCTTCGCCGTGGCCACCGGCATCGAGGAGCACAACAACTACGCAGTGGAATTCATCGAGGCCACCCGGTACATCAAGAGCGAACTGCCCGGTGCGCTGATTTCCGGTGGTGTGTCCAACGTATCCTTTTCGTTCCGCGGCAACAACCCGGTGCGCGAGGCGATTCACTCGGTGTTCCTGTACCACGCGATCCGCGCCGGCCTGGACATGGGTATCGTCAATGCCGGACAGTTGGCAGTGTACGACGAGCTGCCTGAGGACCTGCGGGTCGCGGTGGAGGACGTGGTGCTCAACCGGCGCGAAGACGGCACCGAGCGCCTGCTGGATATCGCCGGGAACTACCGCGACAGTGGCGGCACAGGGGAACGCAAGGAGGACCTCAGCTGGCGGGAACAACCGGTGGCGAAGCGGCTGGAGCACGCCCTGGTGAAAGGGATCAATACCTGGATCGTGGAAGACGCGGAACAGGCGCGGCAGCAGTTCGATCGCCCGATCCAGGTGATCGAGGGCCCGTTGATGGACGGCATGAACGTGGTCGGCGACCTGTTCGGTGAAGGCAAGATGTTCCTGCCCCAGGTGGTCAAGAGCGCCCGGGTCATGAAACAGGCGGTGGCCTACCTGCAGCCCTTCATCGAGGAAGGGAAAGACGAGGCCAACCAGAGCAACGGCAAAATCCTGATGGCCACAGTGAAGGGCGATGTGCACGACATCGGCAAGAACATTGTCGGGGTGGTGCTGCAGTGCAATAACTTCGAGATTATCGACCTGGGGGTAATGGTGCCCTGCGAGGATATCCTGCGGGTGGCCAGGGAGGAACAGGTGGACATTATCGGCCTCAGCGGCCTGATCACGCCCTCCCTCGACGAGATGGTTCACGTGGCCAGCGAGATGCAGCGCCAGGACTTCGACGTACCCCTGCTGATCGGTGGCGCCACTACCTCCAAGGCCCACACCGCGGTGAAAATAGAGCCGAATTATGATCGCAATGTTATCGCGTATGTCCCGGATGCCTCTCGCAGTGTCGCCGTCGCGACCCAGTTGATGGGCAGCGAACGAGACAGTTTTGTCAACGCCCGCCGGGAAGAGTATCAGCAGGTGCGTGAGCGGGTGGCCAACCGCCAGCCGCGACAGCGTCAGTTGAGCTACGAGGAAGCCGCCGGGCGCGCGCTGCAACTGGATTGGGCAGGCTACCAACCGCCCCGCCCCTCTTTTACCGGAATCCGCGTGTTCCGGGACTTTCCACTGCCGGAACTGGTGGACACCATCGACTGGACGCCCTTTTTCATCACCTGGGAACTGGCGGGCAAATTCCCCGCGATTCTCGCGGACCCGGTGGTCGGCGAACAGGCCAGCGCATTGTACCGTGATGCCCGGGCCATGCTGCAGCGGATCATCGACGAGAAATGGTTGACCGCCAGCGCCACTGTCGGCTTCTGGCCGGCCGCACGGGTAGGCAGCGACGATATCGCCCTGTACCGCGATGAATCGCGCACCGAGGTCATCGCCACCCTTCACCACCTGCGGCAACAGGGTGACAAGCCGGGTGGCAAGCCCAATCTCAGCCTGGCGGATTTTGTCGCGCCACAGGCCAGCGGCCTGCAGGACTATGTCGGCGGATTCTGTGTGACCACCGGGCACGGCGTGGAAGAGCGGGCGGCCGCTTTTGAACAGTCCCACGACGATTACAGCAGCATCATGCTCAAGGCCCTGGCGGATCGTCTGGCGGAGTCCTTTGCTGAATACCTGCATCGCCTGGTGCGGTTGGATCTTTGGGGCTACGAACCCCACGAGGAGTTGAGCAACCAGGAACTGATCCGCGAGCGCTATCGCGGTATCCGCCCGGCACCGGGCTATCCCGCGTGCCCGGATCACACTGAGAAAGCCACCCTGTTCCGGTTGCTGGACGCGGAAAATACCTGCGGTGTGCGACTTTCAGACAATTACGCTATGAGCCCGGCTGCTGCAGTCAGTGGTTTTTACTTCGCTCACCCTGAGTCGCAGTACTTTGCAGTAGGCAAGATAGGCCGCGACCAGGTGGAGAGTCTGGCGGGGCGCAAGGGCGAGCCGGCGGAAACCATGGAGCGCTGGCTGCGCCCCAACCTGGACTACTGAACGGGAACAATCACGTGACGGAAAATCAGCCTGAGGAAACCCCGGAACAGGAAGGGGACGGCCAATCACTGAACCCGCTGCAAGTGATCGGCAGCGTATTCGCTGCGGGCCTGGGCGTGCAGAGCAGCAAAAACCGCGAGCGGGATTTCAAGCAGGGCCGCGCCGGGATATTTATCGCGGCGGGGATTGTGTTCACCCTGATATTTATCGGCACCGTTTACACGGTTGTACAACTGGTGCTTGAGAACGCGGGGAACTGACGGCGGCCACCTCCCCGTGGCGTGGAATCAGGAGGGCATGCCCGCCAACCAGATATACATGGCCACAACCACTACGGTAATGATAGCGGTAGCCGCGATCGAATCGGCGACGCCATCGGCCTCGCGTTCGCGGTTGAGTTCCTCGGACATGGTTTGCTCCATACAGACAGTTCGTTGAGCGGCGCATTATACCAGTATTGGGCGTAATCCCAAGGCCGGCGAGCCGGTTCTAACCTTATGAAAATTATGACTATTTGTCGCCGGGTCTTTTCTGGTAAGGTAGCGCCTCCGCGCCGGGGCCAGCCCGCCCGGGACGATAGATCAACAGGAAAACCAGATGTACGTTTACGACGAGTACGACCAGAAAATTGTCGATGAGCGGGTCGCCCAGTACCGCGACCAGACCGACCGTTTCCTGGCCGGAAAATTGACCGAGGCGGAATTTCTGCCCCTGCGGTTGCAGAACGGCCTGTATGTTCAGCGCCTGGCACCAATGCTGCGCATCGCCGTGCCCTACGGCCTGATGAGTAGCAAGCAACTGCGCAAGGTCGCACAGATCACCCGGGATTACGACAAGGGCTATGCCCACTTCAGTACCCGCCAGAATATACAGCTCAACTGGCCGCGACTGGCGGAAGTGCCGGACCTGTTGGCGGAGCTGGCCACCGTGCAGATGCATGCCATCCAGACCAGCGGCAACTGTATCCGCAACACCACCACCGACCAGTTCGCCGGTGTCGCCCCGGACGAACTGGAGGATCCACGCCCCTGGTGCGAAATCGTTCGCCAGTGGTCCACCCTGCACCCGGAGTTCGCCTTCCTGCCGCGCAAATTCAAGATCGCCGTCTGTGGCAGCAGCGAGGACCGGGCGGCCATTCACGCCCACGATATCGGGCTGGAACTGGTCCCCAACGATGCCGGACAAGTGGGCTTCCGGGTACTCGTTGGCGGCGGCCTGGGGCGAACCCCGGTGATCGGCTCAGAGGTATGTCCCTGGCTGGAGAAGCAACACCTGCTCAGCTACCTGGAAGCCATACTGAGGGTCTACAACCAGAACGGGCGCCGGGACAACAAGTACAAGGCTCGGATCAAGATCCTGGTAAAGGCCATGGGCGTGGATGCCTTCCGCGAGGCGGTCGAGCAGGAGTGGGAGCTGTTGAAAGACGGCCCCACCACCCTGAGCGAGGAGGAGATGAACCGGGCGCACGGTTTCTTCACCGCCCCCGCCTACCGCGAACTGGACGGCGAGGCCTCAGAGACATCCCTGGCAGCTGCCGTTGATGCAGATCCCATTTTCGGCAACTGGGTCAGGCGCAACACCCGGGCGCACCGGGTGGCCGGCTACCGCAGCGTGAGCATTTCCCTGAAAGCCACCGGCTATGCGCCGGGGGATATCACCGACGCGCAGCTGGAACTGGTGGCGGAACTCGCCGACCAGTTCTCCTTCGGGGAAATCCGCAGCACCCACCAGCAGAACCTGGTGCTGGCGGACGTTGAGACAGAACAGTTGCAGGCCCTGTGGCAACAGTTGCAGTCGGCGGGCATGGCAACCCCCAACATCGGCTACCTGACGGATATGATCTGCTGCCCCGGGGGCGACTACTGCTCCCTGGCCAACGCCAAGTCCCTGCCGGTGGCGGAGGCGATACAGGCGCGCTTCGACAATCTGGACTACCTCTACGACCTGGGGCCGCTGGAACTGAATATCAGCGGCTGCATGAACGCCTGTGGCCACCACCATATCGGCCATATCGGTATCCTGGGTGTAGACAAAAAGGGCCAGGAGTTCTACCAGGTCTGCCTCGGTGGCAGCCAGGCGAAGGATGCCTCGATCGGCAAAATCCTGGGTCCCTCCTTCAAGCAGGAGGACATGCCCGAAGTCATCGATCGTATTCTTTCCACCTACGTCGGCCTGCGCGAGGAGGAGGAAACCTTCCTCGACACCTACCGCCGCGTGGGCATCGACCCCTTCAAGGAGCGCGTTTATGCCAAGGCTGATTAGGGACGGTGCCATCGTCGAGGATGACTGGCTCCCCGCGGACGAGGACGTAACGACGCCCGCAGAGGGCCAGGTTGCGACCCTGGACCAGTGGCTGCATGAGTCGCCCAAACCCCGTGCGGTGCAACTGGAACCCGGCCAGGCGCCCGCGCCACTGATGGATCACCTGGCCGATCTCTCCCTGGTGGTCATCAATTTCCCCGCTTTTATGGACGGGCGCGGTTTTTCCTACGGGCGGGAACTGCGTGAACGGGGTTTCCAGGGGGAACTGCGGGCCGCGGGGCACTTTATCCGCGACCAGGTCACCTACCTGCGCCGCTGTGGTTTCAACGCCTTCCAGATGGCGGACGAACACCTGCTGGAGGCCGCCCTGGACAGCCTCTCTGACTTCAGCGAGCACTACCAGGCCGCACCGGACCAGCCGCTGCCCCTGTTCAGACGACGGGCCTGATTTCGAAGATAGTTTCCTATCTGGGTCGGGCTTGATTACACTTTCCACTGGCCCACCGGGATTACGCCACCAATGGGAAGTGTGACCTTTTCTTTTTTCCTCATATTCAGTGGCGCCGCCGTGTTCGCGTCGCTGGCCCTGTATACCCGGCAACCCCTGATCATCGCCTACATTGCCCTGGGCGCCTGCATCGGGCCCTACGGCCTGTCGTTGGTCACCGATACCAACCTGCTGGCGGATATCGGCCACGTGGGCATCATCTTCCTGCTGTTCCTGCTGGGCCTGGACATGCAACCCCAGGCCCTGTGGGCGACGCTGCGTAAGTCCACGGTGGTCGCCATGTTCAGTTCGGCTGTTTTCCTTGCCATGGGTTATGCCGTTGCCATACTGTTCGGGTTTTCGCAGATGGATGCGCTGATCGTGGGCGCCGCGATGATGTTTTCCTCTACCATCATCGGTATCAAGCTATTACCCACCACCATCCTGCACCATCGCCACATCGGTGAATTGATGATCGGCCTGTTGCTGTTGCAGGACCTGCTGGCCATCATCGTGCTGATGATCCTGCTGAGTATGTCAGGGGAGACCGATACCCCGGTCGGTACCAAGCTGGCCATCTCGCTTCTCAGCCTGCCACTGCTGGCTGGCGGTGCGCTGCTGCTGGTGCGCTACGTGCTGCTGCCGCTGATCACCCGCTTCGACCGTTTTCACGAGTACATTTTCCTGCTGGCCATCGGCTGGTGCCTGGGCGTGGCGGAGGCAGCCAGCGCCCTGGGGCTCTCTGAGGAGATCGGCGCCTTCATCGCCGGGGTCACCATCGCCACCAGCCCGATCTCCCAGTACATCGCGGTCAACCTGAAGCCCCTGCGTGACTTTTTCCTGATCCTGTTCTTCTTCGCCGTCGGCGCCCGCTTCGACCTGGCGATGCTGAACCAGGTCTGGGCCCCTGCCCTGCTACTGTCAGTCCTGGTACTGGGCCTGAAGCCGGTGGTCTACCGTTTCCTGCTGAAGGGTGTCAGCGAAAAACGCGTCCTGGCCTGGGACCTGGGTTTCCGCCTGGGCCAGGCCAGTGAGTTCTCCCTGCTGATCGCCTACGTCGCCATCGGCAGTGCCCTGATCTCCGAGCAGGCCTCCCTCCTCATCCAGGCCACCACCATCATCACCCTCCTCGCCTCCTCCTACATCGT
>JAACFI010000534.1 GCA_009937575.1 Haliea sp. | reverse complement strand
GTACGAAATCCAGCGATTCGTTGCGCATCACATCGATAAACCGGTCGTGATCCCTTCCGTGTGAGGTGGTAATGCCTATGTAGCGCACCCGGCCCTCTTTTTTCCACGCTTTCAGGGTGGCCAGGTGGGTTTTCCAGTCTTTCAGGTTGTGTACTGCGATCAGGTCGAAAGTCTGTACGTCCATGCGTCGAGCAGACTCTTCCATCTGTTCGATGCCCTTTTCCCTGCCAGTGGTCCACACCTTGGTGGCGGCGAATACCTTGGGACGCTGATCCATCGCGCGCAGTACATCACCCACCCGGGACTCTGCATTACCGTACATGGGGGAGGAATCGACGATGGTCCCCCCACTTTCGAAGAATGCCTGCATAACCGCACCGAGTTTGGCAAGGGACATCGGGTCATCATCGGTGTCGAAAGTGCGTGAGGTGCCCATACCCATCACAGGCAACATTTCGCCTGAACTGGGGATGGGGCGCTTTATCATGGGTAGTTGGGCGGCGTTGGCCGCCTTGACACCAAGGGCATGGCAGGCCAGCGTGCTGGCGCCCAGTTTCACCACCTGGCGGCGATTGATCATTACGCGACTCCTGTGTCCGGGTGGAGCCAGTGTTTCAATACCCCGGCCGCTCGTCAAGCTTGCAGCGGGCTGCTGAGCTTAACCGGGGCGGGATTAATTTCCTGCTACCTCATGTAGCACCTTCCCCTCGGCCGCCGCGGGAGGAGAAATCCTGAGCAGGGCAGATAGCGTTGGCGCCACGTCAATGGGGTGGACCAGTCGGTCTACCTGTGCTGAGGGTATACCCTTGCCAGCGAACATGACGGGCACGTGCGTGTCGTATCCCCAGGGCGAACCGTGCATGGCGGCAATGGCGCCGCGGTCGAACATAAACCAGTATGGCTGCTGGAAAATGTAGATGTCTCCCGCACGCAGGGGGTGGTGGTTGTGTTTGACCGCGGCTGCCGCACCGGTCGGATTACCTCGCGAGGCCTGCGCGGCGGGTATAGCGCCGCTAATGCCAGGTTGCTTTGCCAACTCTCCAGCCAGCGCCACCGCGACGCTGGCGCGACTCAGCCCCCGATTCTCTATGATGCTGCCGTCGAGGTACAGGTAGGGGCGAAAGAAATCCTTGACCAGCTGGTCACTGCCATAAAGGGTCTTGCTGGCCTGTCTTGCGCTGGCCAGTATCTCGTCGCTGAACCAGCGGCCGGCCTGGTAGCCCAGTTCTGTCGCATATTCGGGCATTTCCGCCATCCCGTGGTCGGCGGACAGGACCACCAGCGTGTGTTCCAGGCCGACTTTCTTGTCGATAAACGAGAGGAGATCTGCCAGGGTGCGATCCAGTTGCAGAATCACGTCCTCGTTTTCCAGGCTGGCGGGACCGAAGAAATGGTTGACCGCATCCACCGCGGAAAAGCTGATGGAGAGGTAGTCTGTTATGTCGTCCTGGCCAAGTTGTTCGGCATTTACCAGTGCCTTGCCGAAGTCCAGCAGTAATCGATCACCCTCGGGACTGATCAATACCCGGGTGAAAAACAGGGGATGGTCAGCGTTGCCGAAGGGATGCGGAAAGCTGCGGCCATAGCCCTTCAGGTCCACTTCATAGGGGCGGTCGTCAACGCGTCCTGGTCGGTACTTATCACGGGACAATAACAGTTTCCACTGCTTGCCCCCAAGTTGTTCCGCTTTGCGCCGGGCGTTCCATTCTTCAACCCACTGTGGGTACGCCTTCATGTAGTAGCTGCTGCTCTGGAAGTCGCCACTGTCAGTCGAATACCAATAAGCCGTTCCGGTCTTGCCTGCCATGGCGACCGCACTGCGGTCCTTGCCCGAAATACCGAATATCTTAGCCTGACCCGAAGTGGCGATTTTCAGCGTATCGCTGAAAGTGGGAGCGAGAATACCGCGGGGCGAGCGTCCGGAGGAGCGTGCGCGTTTCTGGGCCGGGTCTACCTGGGCCCCTTCGACTTTCTCCTTGCGTGTCGGGATCAGTGGCGCATCCGAATCTTCGATGTTGTAACCCAGTTCTCCGGAATCGGCGTGGTACCAGACATTACCCACCATGCCATGCACGGACGGGGTGGCGCCGGTGGCCAGGGTGGTGTGTCCGACAATAGTCTCCGTGTTGGCGTGCAGGTAATGGGCGTTGGTATAGACAACCCCCTTGTTGCGAAGGTAATTGAAGCCATCTTTGACAAAGTTTTCCTGGTAGCGATCGAGCAGGTCGGCGCGCAGACCGTCGATGGTGATTTGCAGGACCAGGCGGGGGGTGTCAGCCAGGGCCTGGGTTGCGAGGAGATTCCAGGCCAGGAAGGTCAGGAGGAGCTTTTTCAAAGATAGATCCTTCCATAGGATATTGAGGATCTCTGATATTATCGTGATGGTGCGCACAGCGCACCCTACCTCAGATCATGCCGTAGGTTGCGCTCCGCGCACCACTTCCCTGGCGTTTTGCTCACTGCGTCAACGGCACCAGGGTAATCTCGACCCGGCGGTTCAAAGCCCGCCCGTCGGCGGTATCGTTGTCCGCAACGGGATAGCGGCTACCGACACCAAAAGTCGCGAGGCGCTGGGGTAT
>JAACFI010000150.1 GCA_009937575.1 Haliea sp. | reverse complement strand
CAGTTCCGCCAGTTGCAGCGCGGGGTGCAGGTGGTGGTAGGTACCCCGGGCCGGGTGATGGACCACATGCGGCGCGGTTCCCTGGACCTGTCCGGCCTGCGTAGCCTGGTGCTGGACGAGGCCGACGAGATGCTGCGCATGGGCTTTATCGACGACGTGGAGTGGATCCTGGAGCAGACCCCGGAAGATCGCCAGATCGCCCTGTTCTCCGCCACCATGCCGGAGGCCATCCGCCGCATCGCACGGCAGCACCTGCGCGAGCCGCGGGAAGTGGCCATCGAGGTGCAGACCGTCACCAACGAATCCATCCGCCAGCGGGTGTGGATGATGGCCGGGGTGCACAAGCTGGACGCCCTGACCCGCATCCTCGAGGTGGAGGACTTCGACGGGGTGATCATTTTCGTGCGCACCCGCCTGGCCACCACGGAGCTGGCGGACAAGCTCGCCGCCCGGGGCTACGCCAGCGCCGCGCTGAACGGCGACGTGCCGCAGAAGCTGCGGGAAAAAACCGTGGACAACCTGAAGTCCGGCAAGCTGGATCTCCTGGTGGCCACCGACGTCGCCGCCCGGGGCCTGGACGTGGAGCGTATCAGCCACGTGATCAACTACGATATTCCCTACGATGTGGAGGCTTACGTGCACCGCATCGGGCGCACCGGTCGCGCCGGGCGCAAGGGTGATGCCATCCTGTTCGCCGCGAATCGCGAACGCCGCCTGCTGCGGGCCATCGAGAAGGCCACTGGCAACAGCATCGAGAAAATGGAACTGCCCACCGCCGAGGAGGTGACCGACAAGCGCATCGCCGCCTTCAAGCGACGCATCACCGAAACCCTGGATACCGCGGAACTGGACCTGTTTCGCAAGCTGGTGGAGGACTACCAGCACGAATACGGCGTGCCGGTGCTCGACATCGCCGCAGCCCTGGGCGCCCTGGCCCAGGGCAAAAAACCACTCGCGGCCAAAAGTAAGGAAAAGGCACCGAAAAAACGCGAGGAGGGCGCTGCGCCCCGGGAGCGAGGGGATCGCAAGGAGCGACCTGCCCGGGACAAGCCTCCGAGGGCGAAGGCAGACCGTGAAGGGCCGGCCCCCGGGATGGAGCGTTTTCGACTGGAGGTGGGGCACGCCCACGGGGTCAAGCCCGCCAATATCGTCGGCGCGATCGCCAACGAGGCGGAAATCGAGAGCGAGTATATCGGCCGCATCGATATTCACGAAGACCACAGCACCGTGGAACTGCCGGAGGGTATGCCGAAGGAAATCTTCAAGCACCTGAAATCCGTCTGGGTGAGCGGCCAGCGCCTGCAGATATCGCGTCTGGAGGCCGCCGATAAAAAGGGCGCCAGGCCTCACAGCAGAAAGCCGCCGGGCAAGCGCCGGGGCGGGCCGCGGCACCGTTCCCCCAAGTGAATTTTCCCTGTCATGCTGTTACAGTTTCGCTGTTTACCTGCATGGAGAGGCAGGCATGAGAAAGCGCATCCCCGGCGTTAAACACTAGTGCCGATACTGTTCAGCGTAGTGCTGATCGACCTGATCGGTTTTGGCATTGTCATCCCCATCCTGCCCTTCCTGTCCCCGCAACTGGGGGCGGACAAGATGGATATCGCCTATATCGTGTCCACCTACGCGGTATGCGCGGGGGTGAGCGGTCCTTTCTGGGGCCGCCTGTCCGACCGGGTGGGGCGCAAGCCGGTGATCATGATCTGCCTGGCTGGCGCCGCCGTGTCCTACGTGATGCTGGGGCTGGCCAGCACCCTGTGGATGGTGTATGTCGCCCGGGGTTTCGCCGGGCTGATGGCGGGCAACCTGGGTGTCGCCTCCGCCATGATGGCGGACATCACGCCCCCCGAGCAGCGCGCCAGGGGGATGGGCCTGATCGGCGCCGCCTTTGGCCTGGGCATCGTGCTGGGGCCGATGCTCGGTGGCCTGCTCTCCGGCGAGGATGGCAGCTTCACCCTGCCCTGTATCGTCGCCGGCCTGATGTCGGTGCTGGCGATCATCGCCGCGGCCATCTTCCTGCCCGAATCCCTTGATCGAAAACGGCGCGCGGCCAATCGGCGGGAACAGCTGAGCGACGATCGCCTGACCTTCTACCAGCTGCTGCGCCAGACCCGCAATCGCCTGCTCACGTTGCAGTACGTGCTGCACAGTGTCTCCGTCAGCTCGATCACCTACCTGTTCCCCCTGTGGGCGGGTGACACGCTGGACTGGTCCGCCCGGGAGGTGGGCATCATGTTCGGCGTGCAGGGGGCCATCATGGTGTTGTTCCAGGGTGGCCTGATCGGTCCGCTGACCCGCTGGCTGGGGGAGTGGCGCCTGCTGTGTATCTGCGTCTCCACCTTTTTGCTGGGCCTGCTGGGGGGCGTATTCGCCACCACCATGATCACCATGGTGAGCTGCATGTACCTGGCCATGACCGGCGCCACTCTGTGCATGCCCCTGCTCAACACCATCGTCAGCCACCGCACCCCGATCGAATACCGCGGCCGGGTGCTGGGCACCACCAGCGCCGCCTCTTCCTGGGGCCGGGTCATCGGCCCGCTGATGGCGGGCGCCAATCTCGCCCTGTTCGGTTACAGCGGGGCCTGGCTGGGCGCCGCCGCCGTGGTGATGTTGTACCTGGCCTGGGCCTTTCACGAGTACGGCCAGTGGAAGCGCAATCCCACCACCGGTGATGTACACCCGGGTGCCTGAGGCGTAGTATGCGCCTGCCGGGTGTCGCCCCGGGCTCTTAAACTTTTGTGTTAACCATCCAGAGGAGTCCTGAAATGCCTACAGACCTATTTGACCTTACCGGAAAAACCGCGCTGGTCAGCGGCGCCAGCCGCGGTATCGGCGAGGAAATTGCCAAGTTGCTTGCTCAGCAGGGCGCGCACGTCATCGTCTCCAGCCGCAAGATCGACGATTGCACGGCAGTAGCCGAGGGTATCCGTGAGGCCGGCGGCAGCGCCGAGCCGGTGGCCTGCAACGTGGGTGACATGGACCAGATCATGGCGCTGTTCGCCCACATTCACGAGGCCTACGGCAAGCTGGATATCTGCGTCAACAACGCCGCCGCCAACCCCTACTTCGGCCACGTGCTGGACACCGACCTGGGCGCCTTCAACAAGACGGTGGAGGTCAATATCCGCGGCTACTTCTTCATGTCCATCGAGGCGGGCAAGCTGATGCGGGACCACGGCGGTGGCGCCATCGTCAACACCGCCTCCGTCAACGCCCTGCAGCCGGGACCCATGCAGGGCATCTACTCAATGACCAAGGCGGCGGTGGTCAACATGACGAAAGTGTTTGCCAAGGAGTGCGGCCCACTCGGTATCCGCTGCAACGCCCTGCTGCCCGGCCTGACCAAGACCAAGTTCGCCGGCGCTCTGTTCACCAATGACGACATCTACCAGATGGCCATCCAGGGCATCCCCATGGGCCGCCACGCCGAACCCGAAGAAATGGCCGGCACCGTCCTCTACCTGGTATCCGACGCCAGCAGCTTCACCAACGGCGAGTGCATAGTAGTAGACGGCGGCATGACGGTGTAGGGTCGGCTTCAGTCGACTAACTCAACCCTATGCTAGAGTTAGAGTCTTGCGAATTCCGGGAGCACCACCATGCAAATCCACCCCCAACTCCTAAAAGATTGCCACCACCTCGGCCACCTGTCCGCCTGCGAACTCCTCCTGAACCGCAACGCAGCACTCCCCTGGTTCATCCTGGTCCCCGACACCGAACTCAACGACGTCCTGGACCTCCCCCAGGAGCACCGGGACGCGGTAGTGGCAGAATGCGCCGCCGTTTCCGAGTTCATCAAGCAGGTCCTCGGCTACCCCAAATCCAACTTTGCCGGCCTGGGTAACCAGGTACCGCAGATGCACCTGCACGTGATCGGCCGCCGGGAAGGCGACGCCTGCTGGCCCCAACCGGTGTGGGGCAACCTGTCCGGCGGCGGCGAGTACCCGGCGGAGCAGTTACAGGAGTGGACCCAGGAACTGGCACAAATGGCCGGCCTGGTGCCGGCGCCCTGAGCGGGGGTAGTCGATGACTGAACGCAAAAAGGTGCTGGTAACCAGCGCTCTACCCGGCGGGCGCCTGCCTGAACTCGAGGAACGCTGTGACATGACCGTATGGCAGGGCGAAGGCCCGATGCCCGCGGACACCCTGCGCGACCAACTGGCGGACTGCAGCGGCCTGGTGTGCACCCTCATCAACCGGGTCGACCGGCAGTTGCTGGACGCCGCGCCGAACCTGCAGTTCGTCTCCAGCATGTCCGTCGGCGTCGACCACATCGACCTGCCCCTGCTCACCGAGCGCGGTATTCCGGTGGGCCACACCCCAGGGGTGCTGGTGGATACCACTGCCGATACCGCCTTCGCCCTGCTGCTGGCGGCGGCCAGGCGTGTGGCGGAAGCGGACCGTTTTGTGCGCGCCGGACTGTGGCGCCCGGAAAACCCCTGGTCACCGGACTTTTTCGTCGGCAAGGACGTGAGCGGTGCCACCCTGGGAATCATCGGCCTGGGAGAGATCGGCCAGGCGGTGGCGCGTCGCGCGGAGGGGTTCGGTATGCGCATACTGGCCTGGAACCGCTCCCCCCGCGAGGTCCCCGGGGTACAGATGGTGTCGCTGGAGGAGTTGTTACTGCGCAGTGATTTCGTCAGCGTGAACGTGGCGCTTACCGCGGAAACCCGCAACCTGCTCGATGCGGAACATATCGGCATGATGAAACCCGGTTCGGTGCTGGTGAACACCGCCCGCGGCGGGATTGTCGACGAGGCAGCCCTGGCGGAGGCACTGGACAGCGGGGCGGTGTACGCCGCAGGGTTCGACGTGTTCGAGCAGGAGCCGCTGTCCACGGACAACCCCCTGCTGGCCCACGAGCGGGTGGTGCTGGCCCCGCACATCGGCAGTGCCACCACCCTGACCCGGGCCCGAATGGCGGCGCTGGCGATTGATAATGCGCTGGCGGCGCTGGATGGGGAGCGGATGCCGCATTGTGCTAACCGATCGGTCTACGATATTTGAGGAAATCTCGACCGATACGGTTGTTTCAAAGCGAGCACGGAGGGCCTATTTTTTAGTAGGTAAAGGAACGCGAAATCGCGGCATATCTTGCGGGCGAGATGTTCGTTGATCTCGCGATGTCTGGGAACGGCTGATCTTTTATTGAGTGAAGGGTTGTGCCACCAAGAATGACGACTTCCTTCCCGTGAGAGTGCGCAACCGTTCGACTCCAGGTGCCGAATCAGCTCGCGGCGATTCATACTGCGATTTCTAGCTCCTCAAAATTCTCTCCGGCCGCATCGATCGCGTCCGAACGATTGTCCGCGAGGGCTTCACGCAGCGTTTCTTGTAGTGACAAAATTAACGCTTTACGGGTTCTTTCCTGGCAGTTGACCCCGGGCACTTCCTCAATCCACCCTATCCACCAACCGGAGTCTTCCTTTAAGATTGCCGTGTACTTGCTGTTCATTTCGACATTGTAGCCCATAAGCACTCTTCCCTGGATACCAGTTATCCGATCTGTCGATTCGATTGACGCTTTGGCTCAAATCATAGCTATGGCTGTTCGGTATTTAAAAGAGAATGGTCAGATGTGATTGAAAACTATAACAGGTAACCAACGCTTGCTACCCGGTGGTGGAGTCATGACAATGGACCATAGTGCCGGGTGCGGGATGTCCCCACTACTACCTGCCACATCTTCGTAGCGCAAAGGTCAGGCGGGCGACTACTCGAAATCCGGGTTCTTCCAGTCCTCTGGAGCGCGTAGCTCTTCCGGGGGCTGCAGCCGGGAGGCATAGTCGAGAACAGCGTTTATCTCGTCCTGCTCAAGAGCCAGGGCGAGAGAGGTCATTTTGTCGCTGGCGTTTCGGCGGCTGCCACTACGAAGCCATTTGAACTGGCGCAACATGTACTTGTAATGCTGTGCCTGGATGCGAGGCGCCAGGTCCTCATTGTTTCCCTCGCCGTTTTCACCGTGGCACTCCATGCAGCGATCACGATAAATTTGCTCCCCCAGGGCCAGGTTATCCCCGGGTCCCTTGCCGTTATCGACGCTGATCTCCAGTGTGGATATGTACTCGGCCACATCGGCGACCGCCTGTGTGCCGCCGATGCTCTCTACGGTTGCATAGGGCACCATAAGCACTGCGTCCCGGTTTCCGGCACGGAAGTCAGCAAGTTGCTTGATCAGGACCTTGCGGTGCTGGCCGGCGATCTGCGGCACGCTGCCGGTAGTGCGGCCCCAACCCTCGGGTTCATGGCAGGCGGCGCACTCACGATAAATAGTAAGGCCGTTCGCCGCATCCGCGGGCAGCGTCAGGGCCGTTTCGAATTCCTGGTTGGCCTTGGCCATCAGTTCCGCCCGGCTGGGGGCGGATACCTTGGGCACATAGGTCCTGGATAACTGCAGGGAATCGAAGCAATACTGCAGGGCCCTTTGGGCTCTTTCCGGATAGCCCATCTGGTTCAACTTGGCGGCGGAATTTCGCTGCTTGAGGCAGGACTCCAACGACAGTTTCAGTGCGCCGGTGGGATTGTTCTTCAAGGCGTAATCGACCTGTTCCAGGTCTTCGTCGAAGGTGCCGGCGATAGCCGGAATTGCAATCATGCCCAGTGCGGCAAGGGTTAGCGTGAGTATCGAGCGTCGCATATTATCACCTGAATATATTGTGGTTTTATGCTAGTAGCAGCTTGGGCAGATCAACTCAAAGCCACTTGAGAGGAGTCTACCTCTGGCTGCACAAGCCGAATCTGACACAGATCAAGTAACCGTTCATTGACAGGTATGAATGTGTCCTGGAACAGTCTTAATCATAGTGCAGGTTGCGGGATGTCCCCACTACTATCTACCACATCTTCGTAGCGAACCTCGAAGGACTCGCTACCTGCTTGGCCCCACCAGCAGTGGGATGCGTCCAACTGCAGCTGCCAGTGACTTTCCTGCGGTACCGTACCCCCTGGAATTGCGGCCGGGTCCAATACAGCACAGTTGATGCCTTGCTTCGCTCGCGCGGAAAAAAACCAGATTGCCGCGGCGCCTGCCTCTCGCAATTGCGCTCCGAGTGACTGCGAAAAGTCGTAACTGGCGGGGTCTGAGATCCTGCTGCGATAGTCGCTGGCACGATCCGCGGTCAGGTCGCTGAATCGATCATGGCTGACCGGGAATTGAATCGCCGTGCGACCGTCGCTGATGCGATCCAGCGGCCCCAACTCCAATGGCGCGGCCCTGAACAGCCAGAGATAAACCGCCGACTCTGTCATGGCGGTATGCAATTCGCGGGCGCCGTAAAGAATGCCCGGTTCGAAGGGGGAGCCGAAACGCGATCCGTGCCGCAGGGTGGGATAGCGGAAGGGTGTCTTTAACAGCCAGTGAAGGTGTTCGCTACCGGGCAGGTAGGCAGGCTTGTTTTGATCCAGCAATTCTTCCAGGCGAGACTGAGCCGCTGCGGAGCGGGTAATACGACGGGTGGCGGCCTGTTCCTGGTTTTCGACAATGCGCCACAGGTGACCGCTGGAGGGTCGGGTTTCCAGCAGGAAATCCGGTATCAAACACGACCCCGCATGGCATCCAGGTAGACATTCAGTTCAGCCAGGCCCTGGTAGTTGCCGGCCAGATCGGTGGGTACCTGATTATTGAGATGCCGGTTGGGGGTTTTCATCCAGTGCCGTATCTGCTCACGGTTTCCGCCCAGGATGGCAAACAGGGCTCGATAAACGCGTATAAATCCCAGGGAAAGCTCCTGGTCCTTGGCTGAACCGATGGTAGCTGCTCCCCTGGAGTAGTTCTTCATGGTGGACTCGCTGACGCCGATCACCGAAGCCATTTGGGCCAGCGTAAATCCCAACTCACGTCCTGCCTCCACGAAGGCTTGTGTGACAAGTTCCGCATCAGATTGTTGTGGGATTGCATCAGCCAACGCACTCTCCTCAGTAAATCATTGGTATAAATCTAGACTTCAATTAATATAAAGTATAAATTTATACATAAATTGTAACGGATCTATCCTCCAAATACCAACATGGGGCTTACCACAGGCTCGAGCCAGTCATTGACCGAACGGCTTATCTATCCAGGACATACTCGCTGAAATCCGGCCTGCGCATATCGCGCAGGTACCGGTTGGGCATCCAGGGGTACAGGTTGGGCGTTCCGGTCTTGTCTATATACCAGCTGTCGCAGCCGCCGGTTGCCCAGACGGTTGTCTTGACGGCCTCATTCATGGCGTCGTTGTATGCAGCGTAGGCTGATTCCCTGGCGGCGACCGCGGCCAGTCCATCACGCTTCATGTGGTCAAGCATGCTGATCACATAGTCTACCTGGCACTCGGAAATTGCGATCAGCGACAGGTTGCCTATCGGGCCGGTGGGGCCTTCCAGCATCCAGAAATTGGGAAACCCGGGCATGGCCACCGCGCGGTGCGCTCGAGGTGCGCCATCCCAGACCTGACCCAGTTCGACCCCGTTTTCCCCGGTAACCTGTGTCGGTAAGACAAAGCTGGCGGGGTCGAAGCCTGTCGCCAGTACCAGTACGTCCAGCTCATGCAGCTGGCCGTCCCTGGTGCGTATGCCTTCGGGCTCGATGCGTTCTATATGCTCGGTTACCAGATGTGCGTTGGAGCGGCTGATAGAGCGATAGAAGTCAGTGCAGAATATCAGTCGTTTACAGGTGGCCTGGTAATCGGGGGTGAGCCGCCCGCGCAGTTCAGGGTCGGGTACGTTCTTCTCCAAATTTCTCATGCATATCCAGCTGAACAGCTTCTGCATGTATTTGCTGCCAACGGTGGCCCTGCCAAAGGTATGCAGCATGGTCTGGTAGTAGCTGAAATACAGCAGGTTCTGTAGAAAGGGCAGGGCTTTCAGGGTCCCTTTCCAGGCCGTTGAATAGCGCTTCTGCAGAAGCGGCGCCATCCATTGTGGCGTGCGCTGGAAGACATACATCTCACCAACCTGGGGAGTCACCGCGCCGACAATCTGGCAGGCGGTGGAGCCGGTGCCCACCACACCGACCTTCTTTCCACTGAGGTCTACGGAGTGATCCCAGCGAGCCGAGTGAAAGCTGGCACCCTGGAAATCGTCCAGGCCCTCGATAGAGGGGAACACGGGGTTGTGCAGAACACCGGTGGCGGCGATCACCACGTCGTAGATCTCCTGCTCCCCCCGGGAAGTGGTCAGCCGCCACGCCGGTTTGTCATAGACCAGGCGCGAGACCCCGCTATTGAAGCGAACGATGTCGGTAACCCCGAATTCGTTCGCCACCGATTCCATGTAAGCCTGTATATCGGCGCCATAGGAGTAACGATATTCCCAGTCTGCCTTCAGCGCAAAGCTGAAGGAGTAGTAGCGGGAGGGAACGTCGCAGGACAGTCCCGGATAGGTATTCTCCCGCCACGTGCCGCCGACCCTGTCGGTCTTTTCAAAAACGGTGAGATCCGTGTAGCCGGCCTTGCGCAGTTTGACCACGGCGGCGATGCCTGACATGCCGGCCCCGATGATGGCGATGCGCGGTTGTGTTCCGGCCCTGGCCCATCCCTGAAGTGAGCCATTATGACTTTGCGTCTCTGCGTTCTGCATTTGAAATGTCCCGCGCGGAGTTGGCGGCTTATCGCTGCTTGTTATCCGATTAGTATAGGCTGCCGGCTCGTTAAGGTGTGATTATGGTCTTTTTCTCGGAAATCGAAAGGGGCGGCGTCAACTGAAAAAATCATTTATCTCTATGAAATAATAAAATAATTGGAATTTCACTTTCTTTGATACCCCCAAAAGTACCCCTCAAGGGGCTAGGTTGGTATCCCTTCCGGCAATATAAATGCTGGCTGAGCTTTTTCTCGGCGCCTCCCGAGTGAAGTCAATTGCACGGACCTAGAGGAGACCGCCAGCCACCGTGAAGGTTGATTAAAAGTCTGCTCTGATTCCCTTAGGCGGTAATAGTAGTTGCCGGTTCTGGAGCTAGGCTGTACATTCCCCCAACAACTATAAGGACGTAGTGACTGTCATAATATCAATTAAATTCAATGGGTTGGGCTCTCTATGTGGTTTGAGCCTTTGTCTGCGGATACCTCAAACCAAGCATGAGTGAATTCACAGACCTAAAATCCACCCTCTGGGACGCGGCTAACACCCTCCGCGGCTCCGCCGTCGATCGCACCGACTGGAAGGGCTACATCCTCCCGCTCCTGTTTTTCAAGCGCATCAGCGACTGCTGGGACGAGGAGACCGCTGACCGCTTTCAGTGGAGGAGATCCTGCGACTTTATAACGACCCGAAGACCGCGGACTACTTCGACGAAGAACTCGTGGAGGCGATCGGCGCCTTCCTCGCGGCCAGGCAACACTACTGCGCGCTCTGCCAGGCCGGGCGAGCAGACTGACCGCAACTGTAGTAACAGTTTTAACAACTCAGGTGGAGAGACACCATGACGACATCGCATAACAAACTGCCCCAAATGTCAGACCAGATTTTCCTGACCGATGGTGGCCTGGAAACGAGCCTCATTTTCGAGAAAAACATCCATCTGCCGGAATTCGCTGCCTTCGGCCTGGTTGAATCGACCAGCGGGCAGTCTGTGCTGAAGGACTACTACGCGGATTACCTGTCCATTGCCCGGGATGCGGGCTGCGGTTTCATACTGGAAAGCCCCACCTGGCGAGCCAACCCGGACTGGGGGAGAAAACTCGGTTATGACCAGGATGCCCTGCGAACCGCCAACCGGGAGGCCATCGCCCTGATGCAATCCATCCGCCGGACGG
>JAACFI010000533.1 GCA_009937575.1 Haliea sp. | reverse complement strand
TAGGCTAACGTTCATATCGGACACCTCTTGATTGACTGTTGATGACGCACATCTACTTTGGCGCTATGACGCCGGTTCGACAAGAGGTGTCCATCTCATCACCACCGATTCCCGGCAGAAATCATTTCTTTAGGCGCTTGTTACGTAGTAATGGTGGTGAGCCCAGAAAGATCGTGACTGATAAATTACGCAGTTATGGCGTTGCTCATCGTGAACTGACTCCTGAGGCGATCCACAGTAGTCAACAGTATGAGAACAACCGGGCCTAGCAATCCCACGAGGCGACAAGGGTGAGGGAGCGTAGTATGCGGCGATTCAAATCAATTAGGCAGGCTCAGCGATTCGTCACCGCCCACGCAGCTGTGAGTAATTTATTCAATCTGGGTAGGCATCTGTTCAGGGCTGACCATTACCGGAACCTCAGGGTAAGTGCGTTCAAGGAATGGAACAGGGCAGTTGCTTGAAACTCGGACGCTGAATTTCTTTCATCTGCCGTAGTTAACTTGTCGATAACCCGCCAGGGTTTCGGGTTCAGCTTTTTACCCGAGGAGATGGCTGATATATACCCCGAACTGGAATCGTTATGGCCCGATCTCGCGCCGGTGCAGGTCGAATCCTGGCTGGTTACACACCGGGAGCTGCGCACCAACCCGGGCATTCGGTTAGTATTCGACCTGTTGGCCGAGGGCATCGGTTAGTCGTAAGTACTCGGCAAGCAGGCCGCGCGCAGCGACGCACTGCCTTTTAAGCGCTACTTTCCAGAAAGCGCTGCCAGGGTATCCTCAATCTGTTGCGCCAGATCGGAGTCTGTAGGCAGACCACTCTCACTATCGAAACGCTCCCCAAAAGAACCGATACTCAATGAGCCAATTAACTCCGCGCCAAAGATTGCCGCCGCATTGGTGAATGTGCCCATTACCGTCGCGCCACCCCGTGGACCGGGAGAGGTCGAGAATGCGAGTACCGGTTTACCCCGGAACACCTTCATATCGATTCGCGAGACCCAGTCAAAAATGTTTTTGTATGCGGCGGTGTATGCCCCGTTGTGCTCTGCGAAAGAAATAAGGATAGCGTCTACCGCGCCCAATTCATCGTAAAACCGCTGTGCTTCCTCAGGTATGCCATCTTCGGTTTCACGGTCGATGCTGTAGATGGGCATTTCATAATCGTTCAGGTCCAGCACTTTCGTCTCTGCGTTGGGCGCCAGCGCTTCTACTCTTTGTAGGGCATAGCGGACTAACTTGCCGTTGATTGATTGCCGCGAGTTGGACGCGGCGAAAGCCAAAATTTTCATGGTGGAAGTCTCTCCTGTGTCTACGTTGATTAATCGATACTGCCGAATTCGCCGCGCTGGTAGGCTGCCTCTGCGGCGTCGAGGTCGGCTTCATTGGCCATGGCAAATGGCCCGCGTTGTATAAACTTTTCTCCTATCGGGGCCCCCGCTATCAGGGCGAGTTGCGCTCTATCGTCACTGGCCAATGTAACCCGCGCCCCATTACGGCCTGCCTGGATAACCAATGCCTCTCTGCCGCCCAGTGCTAAGGACTCACCCTCTACCCGAATGTTCGCGTCACCCTTGATCGGATGAATCCAGGCACTTTGGCCTGCGGGCAGCAGGTGGGTGTAGAGGCCACCTGCCGGCAGCTCTGCATCCAATATGGATAGCGGTAGGGCCGGTGAGGTAGCACCGCGAACGCCGTTACTTTCCCCCAGGACCACGCGGACGCGGTGGGTTGCCGATTTGATGATCGGCATAGCGCCGGCTTTAACGTGAACCGCCTCGGGAGCCTCGTGCTTCTGGGATGCGGGGAGGTTTACAAACATCTGTAGGCCGTGGGTGCGAGCGCCGGGCAAGGGTTTTTCGTCGTGCATGGCACCCTTACCGGCTTTCAGCCAATACAGGTCACCCGGCTTCAGGTCGATGTTGTTACCCAGCGAGTCACGATTGTTAAAAGCACCCTCGCTGTCTTCAAATAGCACGGAGACCGCCGAGATGCCTGCATGACCGTGTTCCCCGAAGGTGGGTTTGGACATACGAAAGTGGTCAACCATGATCAGTGGATCCATTATTTCGTCGAAGCTTGCGTGTTTGAAACTGAGCGCCGTGAACCCGTTACCGATCTCCAGGTATTTGGGTGCAATCGGTGCACTGCACAGGGTCTGCCGGGTGGAAAGTACCCTGTGTGTTTGGATTGATGCGTTCATGTGATGCCTCCTGTCTGTTCGAGGTCTATGAAGCCATAGATTTATTGGATGCAAAAGTGGCACAATTAGAAACTAGTGTCCCAAATATAGAACGATAAAAGCAGACTCGAGAATAAACAGACAGATATGGACCTCAATGATTATTTCTATTTTGTGCATGTCGTTGAAAACAAGGGTTTTGCGCCGGCCAGCCGCGCGCTCGATATACCCAAGTCGCGATTCAGTCGACACGTGCAACAGCTGGAACAGCGGCTCGGTATTCGATTAATCCAGCGTACGTCCAGGCGTTTTGCGGTCACCGATGCAGGACTGGCGTTCTACCGTCATGCCCGCGCAGCAATCGATGAGGTAGAGACCGCGGAGGCGGCCGTTATTAC
>JAACFI010000532.1 GCA_009937575.1 Haliea sp. | reverse complement strand
AACGTCCTCATCGTGACCCTCAACCGACCGGAGGCAAAGAACGCCTTCAGCCCGGAAATGCTGCTGGGCATGTACAAGGCCTGGCGTCGGCTGGATGAAGATGACGACCTGCACTGCGCCATCCTCACCGCCAACGGCGACACCTTCTGTGCGGGCATGGATCTCAAGGCCGGTGCCGACGGTGAACACCGCTCCACCGAGGAGTTCATGGCGCTTATGGCGGAAGTGCCCAACGTGCACTGGCAGGCGCTGCTGCGGGACAATCGCCCCAACAAACCGCTAATCCTGGCGGTGGAGGGCTACGCCCTGGCCGGGGGTACCGAGATCCTGCAGGGGACCGATATCCGCGTAGGCGCCGAGAATGCCATCTTCGGTGTCACCGAGGTGGCCCGTGGGCTGTACCCCATGTCCGGTTCCACCATCCGCCTGCGCCGGCAGATTCCCTACTGCCTGGCCGCAGAGATACTTCTGTGCGGCGAGCACATCACCGCGCAACAGGCCCTGGATTTCGGCCTGATCAACAAGATCGTGCCCGCGGGCAAGACCCTGGAAGCGGCCAAAGAGTACGCGGCAAAAATCTGCGCCAACGGGCCGCTGGCGGTTCGGGCAGTCACCCGGTCACTGCGAGAGCACCAGGAGTGCATGCCGGAGGAGGATGCCATGCTGGCCTCCGATGAGCTGGCCGGCCCGGTATTCGCCTCCGCCGACGCGAAAGAGGGGATGAAGGCGTTCAAGGAGAAGCGCAAGGCGAATTTTACCGGAACGTGAAAAACCGGTTGCCCGGACGTGCTCCGATCAAAGGTAGGGTGCGCACTGCGCAGCATCGCATTTGACCCGACCGACGATGGTGCGCAGTGCGCACCCTACGCCACGTCCGTGCATCACTACCCTTGATCGGAGGACACCCCCGTAGGGTGCGCATTGCGCACCATGGAATTTTCACCCGACCGTTGACGGTGCGCGGAGCGCACCCTACCTTATACCACCGCTAATTTTTGAGAATATAGAACCCATGTCCGACCAATCCAAAATCTTCGACAAAATCGTACTGAACCGCCGCTCCCTGCGGGCCTTTCTCCCTGAGCCGGTGGGTCGGGACACCCTGGAACAGATATTCGCCGTCGCCCAGCGCGCCCCCAGTAACTGCAACACCCAGCCCTGGCAGGCGCATGTCGCCTCCGGCGAGAGCCTGGAGAACCTGCGTTCGCAGATGTCCGAAAAATTCATGGCCGGTGAGCTGAGCATGGATTTTCCCTACGACGGCAAGTACGAGGGGGTTTACCAGCAGCGCCAGCACGGCTCGGCCCAGGCGCTGTACGATGCGGTGAACGTTGCCCGGGAAGACAAGGCCGGCCGCCACCAGCAGTTTATGCGCAACTTTATCTTTTTCGATGCGCCCCACGTGGCCTTCATGTTCCTGCCCGAACCTTTCGGCTTGCGCGAGGCGGCAGACCTGGGGATGTACGCCCAGACCCTGATGCTGGCCATGACCGCCCACGGGCTGGGTAGCTGTCCGCAGACGGCCCTCAGTTTCCAGGCGAATTTCATCCGCGACACGCTGGGCATCGACAGCAGCAACAAGCTGATGTTCGGGATCTCCTTCGGCTATCCGGATCCTGATGCCCCGGCCAACACCTGCACCACGGACCGCGCGGTATTGGCCGATGCGGTGACGTTCCACGACTGAATCGGGGGTAACTATTTCATGAGTGACTTTATTCTCAAGGAAAACCGCGACGGCGTACTGGTGGTGACCCTCAATCGCCCGGAAAAGAACAACGCCATCAACAACGAGATGTGGGTGGGTATCAGGGATACCTTCCGCGATGCGGCGGAGGACAGGCGTGTAAATTGTGTCCTGCTGTGTGGTACCGGGGACAACTTCTGCGCCGGTGTCGACCTGGCCAGTTTCAGCGAAACCGCGCCGGGAGAGGAGCACCCCTTCGAATCTGCCGCCCGCGCCGTGGTGGAGTTCGACAAACCGATGGTGGCGGCCGCACAGGGAGCAGCCGTAGGTGGCGGCGCCACGGTGCTGTTCCACGCGGATATTGTCTACGTGGGCGAGAGCCTGCGCCTGCGCCTGCCGTTCGCCAGCCTGGGCCTGGCGCCGGAGTGGGGCAGCAGTTATATGCTGCAGGCCAATATCGGCGCACAGCGGGCGGCGGAGCTGTTCTATACTGCCGAGTGGATCGACGCGGACAAGGCCCACAACTGCGGTATCGCCGCCGACGTGCTGCCGGATGCCAACCTGTTTTCACATGCCCTGGCGAAGGCGGAAGAAATTGCCCAGTGGCCGGTAAACGCCCTACGGGAAATCAAGCGCACCCTGCGCCTGCACCACCTGGACTCGATTGATACTGCGATCAGGGCAGAACAGGCGGCGATGAAGCGGCAGGCGGGTTCACCGGAGAATATCGAGGCGATCACCGCCTTCATGGAAAAGCGGCCGCCGAATTTCCGCGACCTGTAATGCCTTACAGACCCTTGCGGTAGGTATAGGGCGTTACCCCGGTCCAGCCCTTGAAGGCGCGAATAAACGCGCTGGACTCTGAAAATCCAGCCCGGTAGGCAATCTCTTCAATACTCAGGCCCTGCTT
>JAACFI010000531.1 GCA_009937575.1 Haliea sp. | reverse complement strand
TATCAATTACTTGAAGATACCGCGCCGGTAGAGTCCCCAGAAAAACCCCCACAGGAAAATAAGGGGCGCGCGCCGAACCCTGTCGGGGATGACGATTTTTTCCCCGGAGTGTCGCTCCAGCTTCCAGGCGATATAGTCCAGGCCTCCCTCGAAGGTGAACAGGGCTTTCACCAGCCGGGTTATGGACAGCAACTTGCCCTGTAGCCGGCGCAGTGCCCAGGCCAACCCGGACTTCCCGCGCTGGGAGCGCTTAACTTTACTGCGATAATGCAGTGCCCCGTCCACCTCGTATAAGTTGAGGTCGAAGTCGAGCGCGTCGGCGTGGGTTGATGTCATCTGCTCGTAGAAAGCCGCCGCCGAGTTGGCCAGTTCCCCGGCGCGACCACTGCGTTCGGTGCGCAGTTCGGTGGCGTAACTCAGGCCCAGCGCCTGCTCCCATAATCCGGTAACGCTCCCCTGATCCGGCAGGGCGGGTATTGCTCTCTGCAACAGTGTGCGCGGCGCTTCCAGCAGGGCGGTCTCGATATGCCGGCGAGCACCCTGGTCGCGGCAGTAGAGTATCCTGGTAGGCTGGGCGAAACGCCCCCAGATGTAGGATTCAAACCAGGCTCGGGAACATCCGCGCTGAAAGTCCGCCAGGGATATCACCGTGACCTTGCTTCGCAAGGTTTGCCCCTGGGCAGTCGTCTCCGCATAGAACACATTGGGGGGCAGCAGCCAGTTGGCAGTTGCCAGCAGACCATTGCCGTAGGCGGCGCGGTAGTTATCGCAGATCAGGTAAAGGTCCAGCAGCCCGTCGTAGATATTCCCGCTGCGCAGGCAGGACCCGTATAACAGCACGCCGCAGATGGCATCCTTGCGATGCCGGCGCAACTCTTCCAGCAACTGTGCGAGTACTGGATCGTCTTCTACCCGGGGACCTGGAACATCGGGATACCTGCTCACAGTATCAGGAACTCCAGTTGATCGCTGGTGCTGATATCCACCGGGCACCGGGGTTCGAGAATTTCTCCGTCAAGGTTCAGTTTGCCGTCCAGTTCCAGCCGCACCGTGTCGGCATTGTGGCTGATATATCCGCAAGCGGGAACCGCGTGGCGGTTTGGTTTTCCACGGATGATGGAAAAAAACGTGCGGGCGAAGCGGCTGCTGTGCTGTTCTATCAGGGTCAGGCGCAGGCCGCCAGGGCCCTCGCCCCAGAAGGGTTTCATGCCGAAAGCCAGGCGCCGCAGGGTACTTATGGCGAGGATCAGCGCGTCGTGTTGTATCGGCTGTGCCCCATCTATGGCCAACCGCGTGGTCACGTGACGATTGAAGCGGGGATTGTCCCTGAGAATTCCCCAGACGGTGCGCAGGGTGGTGAGGGCCAGGCTGAAGTCATCCCTCAGGCCCCGCGCGTGGACCTCCCTGTGGGCGTACTCGGTGCCCTGGATGATCGCTCCGGCCCCCAGGAACATACCGAAATGGGGTTTCCCACCGGGTTCGGTTACCACCTTCAGCAGCGAGCGCCGGGCCAGCTTTCCGGCGGTTTGACGATCGCCGTCGCACCAGCTGCAGAAACGTTCCGTTGCCTTGCGCAGCGATCCGCTGATGCCGATATCGCCCGCATTCATGTTGGCGGTGCCCCCGGGCAGCAGTGCAATCAGTGGGTACTTGTCAAAATAGCCCGACTCCAGTAACGCGCCAAGAATGGCGGAGGCGGTACCGTCGCCACCGTTGATCGCCAGTACCGAGACGTTCGCCTGCGCCAGTTGTTGCAGGGCAGGGACGATATCGGCCGGGCTGTCGGTCACGATGTGATGAATGGCCGCACATTGTTCGATGCGGGCACTGATAGGCGCGAACTGATCGCGATTGTGCCCGCTTCCCGGGTTGCTGATCAGGCCCACCGGGCCGGGATGGGTGGTCATCCCCCCGGCTCGCGGAGGGTGGCTGCCTGGAGATTTATCTCGGTTTTGCCGATACGGGGCGCCACGCCACGCAGTTGCAGCAGCATTCCGCTGTCGGTATCGAACAGGAGGCTGATCTCACCAGACAGGCCCAGCAGGCTGAAGTCGTCTTTATCCGCCTGCTGTCCGAGGGGCGCTGCCTGCACCCGGATGCTCTCTGCCCGGCGGGTGCCGGCTACGGTCTCGGCTCCCTCGATCCGGTAGTTGACCTCCACGTCTGAAATCGGCCCCCGCGTCAGCGCGACCCGGTAGAAATTGAGGTCCGTGTGCACTGCGAAATCCATTGAGTCCGCGTCGGACCGGCGCAACCGATCCGCCAGCAGGACCAGCGCGTAGGCGCCGGTGACCGTCAGGCCATCCAGCTCCGGGGGATACAAGAGCTGCCTGCTGCTTGTCACTTTCCAGTCGGAAACCGCCTGCCCGGCGTCCGTGCCGGGATCATGTCGCTCGCGCAGAAGGTGTTGCGCTGTGTAATCGTAGGTTTTCAAACGCTGGTTTTTACCGCGGGACAGGCGCGATCGTGTGACGATCCTGCCGGTTTCGGCATCGAGAGTGAGGGAGACCTCCTCGGAATTACTGACCACGGAACTGCTGGCACTGAGTTGCCACAGCGCGTCCGCCCCTTCGATGGGGTCTACGGACACCCGGGATT
>JAACFI010000149.1 GCA_009937575.1 Haliea sp. | reverse complement strand
TACGACCCCTGGTCGGGTATGAACCAGCGCATTTACAACTTCAACTACCACTTCGACCAGAAGGTCTTCCTGCCGGTGGTACGCGGCTGGAAAGCCGTAGTGCCCCGCTTCATTCGCACCGGCTTGAACAACTTCCTCAACAACCTGAGGGATATCGTCACCGTGGCGAACTCGGTGTTGCAGCTGGCACCGGAAAAGACCTTCCAGTCCAGCGGCCGCGTGATCGTCAACAGTACCGTAGGGCTCCTGGGCTTGATCGATGTGGCCAGCAAGCTGGACTTCCCCCGACCGCGGGAGGATTTCGGCCAGACCCTTGGGCGCTGGGGTGTCGGTAAAGGCCCCTACCTGGTTATACCCTTCCTGGGTCCGTCCAACGTTCGCGACGCCTTCGGCTATATTCCGGACCTGCTGCTGGTTAACGCGATCAACGACGAAATACTGAGCAAGCCCCTGAGAGCGACCTACTTCCTGTTCAACGCGGTTGATACGCGCTCCAATACACCGTTCCGCTACCATGAGACCGGCTCTGCTTTCGAATACGACACCGTGCGCTGGCTCTGGTCCACCAAGCGCGATCTAGATGTTATGAAATAAAATGGGGACTTCCGTGATCCGAAATCTGTTTCTAACTGCCTGCTCCCTCGTCCTCGCCCTGTCCGGCGCGGCATCGGCGGGCGAACCCATCAAGATAGGCACGACCCAGGCCCTCACAGGCCACTATGCCGAGTTCGGAATCGAACAACTGCGTGGCCTGCAGATGTGGGTTGCCGACGTCAATTCCCGGGGTGCCCTACTGGGGCGGCCGGTGGAACTGGTGCACTACGACGACGGTTCCCGCAGCGCCCGCGCCGAGGACGGTGTGAGGAAACTGATAGAGGAAGACAAGGTCGATTTCCTGGTGGGCCCCTACTCCTCAGCGCTGACCCTGCGGGCCAGTGCGGTAGCGGAGAAACACAATTTCCCGATGGTTGCCAGCGCGGCGTCGTCGGAGGAAATCTGGAGTCGTGGCTACCGGAACATTTTCGGCATCGACACCCCCGCCGAAAATTACCTGAAGGGCTTACAGGCCGCAATAGATGCCGGCGCCAAGACCGTGGCCCTGGTCTATGCGGAGACGCCCTTTGCCGAAGATACGGCAGTCGGGGTGCGCAAGAAAGCGGAAGCGAGCGGCATAAAAATTGTCATGGATGAGAGCTACGCACCTGAGAGACTCGATTTCACCGCCATGGCGGAAAGTTTCGCCCGGCTCGATGCCGACATCATATTGGGCATTTCTTACCTCGAAGACTCCATAGCCATAGTCAGGGCTATTCGCAAGACCGGGGTAAAACCGATGATGCTGGCCTTCACCGTCGGCCCTGCACTGCGCGAATTTGGCGACCGCCTGGGCAAGGACGCCGAGGGCGTGGTCGGCGTGGTTCAGTGGCTGCGCAGTGTCCCACTGCCGGGCGCCCAGGATTTCGCCTACCGCTACCGCAAGCGCTACGGGCAGAACCCCGGAGTACACGCCGCCATCGGTTACAGCGCCGGACAGGTGATCGAGGCCGCCGTGCGCCTGGCGGGCACAACAGAGCATGACGCGGTGCGCGAGCAACTTCGCACCATGTATTTCCGCTCCCTGCTGGGCAAGTACAACACCGACGACAGCGGTCGCCAGGTAGGTAAGACCAACTACCTGTTGCAGTGGCAGGAGAATCAACGGCGCCTGATCGCGCCGGCGGAACTGGCCGAGCGGGAGTTTATTTACCCACTGCCCTGAGATTCACCAGGGCAGATTCCAGCGCATCGATATTGTCTGCCATCACTGACGTGAAATCGCCCCGGTCGGGTCGGTTTCCCAGGGGATGGAACACCACCACCTGCACGCCCATCTTCTCCAGCCGCCGGTGCACCTCCGGCAACGGTTCCGCCTCCCACAGCATCAGCCGCGCTGGATGGCTCTGTAACAGTTTCTCCAGTTCAGCCCACTGGTCATCGCCAGGCATCTCGCCAGGCTCCCAGTGCAGCGCCTGCCCGTTGATCCGGTAGCGGCGCTGCAGGTACTGGTAGACCGGGTGTGAAAACAGGATAGGCGCGTCGTCCAGTGCCTGCCCCAGCGTAAGCAGCTGCGCGTCCAGGCCCGCCAGCAGCTTCCCGGTCCGTTCGAGTGCCTGCTCCAGGTCAGCCGAGCGAACCGGCGTTAATTTCTCCAGCGCGGCAGCTACCGCCCGCAACTGAAGAGCGGCAAGCTCCAGGTCCAGCCAGGTGGTGAAAGCCAGATCGCCGTGGCTGTGTTCTTCGCCGGGCCCGTGGCTGTGGGAGGGCCCGGATTTCAATGTAATCAGGCGATCCCGGTAACTGGCCGATGTATCCACCAGCGTGCCGGACGGCAGGCTGACTTTTGCCACCCAGCTCGCGTAGTTCGCGCCGTTGAGCAGCACCAGGTCGGCCTGCTGGTATTGCAGTATCGTGTCCACATCGGGTTCCCAGAAAGCGGGATCCTCGCCTGCCGGGGCGGGAAAACTGACTGCAACGAGATCGCCGGACAGTTCACCCGCCATCCAGGCCAGGGGGTAATTTACCGTGTATACCGACGGCACTGCGTTAGCAGCCTGACCCTTGGGGGTGCCGGCGCCCGGTTCATCGGCGCAACCTGCCAGGAGCAGCGTTAAAGACCACAGCATCAGGAAATTTCTCATTGCATTACCACCGCCTGCAGCAGTGCTCCTCCCCAGATCCAGGTCGCCCCGGTCAGCAGGGCGGCAAGTGCCAGTGACAGGATTAATACGATGGCAATCTCTGCCAGCATCAGGCCACTGACCAGCGCGCGAGCTCCCCCCAGGCGGGACAGGGTATCGCGCTCGGCGCGCCGCGCCCTCAGCGACAGTAGAAAAACCAGCAGCACCACCGCGGCGGTGGCCACACCCACCAGGCCCATCGCTACCAGTACGTAGCGCTGGACGGCAAACACGGTATCCAGCAACTCGTCCATGACCGATCGCGGTTCCAGCAACTGCAGCTGAGGATTTCCCTGGTAACGGCCCAGCAGCAGCACGCGGGATTTTTCGTCCCTGGGCACCGGCAGAATAGCAGTCAGCGGGTTGTCGTCGCTACTGCCGTGAAAGTGAAAACTGTCGATATTGTCCGGGGTGATCTCGTTGTACTGCAGCAGCGAGGCGTTGGCGACGATCCGGTCCCCTTCTTTTTTCAACACCGCGGCGGCGGCCTCGGGCCGGGCCAGGTCCTGGTGCCCATGGCCCAGGCCCTGGATGATCCAGGTTGTCCTCAGGTCCGTGAATATGGCGCCGTCATCCTGGTTGTACGCCGGGGCCAGCACCCCTGCCACGGTCATCTTCAGGGGATAGACCCCGGCGAGATCAAACACGCTTTCCGGTGAGGAAATCAGGGAGTCGCCGGGCGCCAGTCCCAGCTCTTCAGCCACCCGGGCGCCCACCACCACCTCCCCGAGCCTGACCATCTGCCGCCCGGCGGCAATTTCAAGGCCTCGAAAACTGAAGTAGTCCAGGCTGGTGCCTACGATGGGAAATCCCTGGCTGTGAAAACGCACGTACAGGGGCACGCCTACGGCCAGATCGGTGTGCTCCAGTGCCCGAACCCCGCCATAGGTAAGGGGCGGTGGCTGCCCCCCTGAGAAGTACAGCGAATTGAGCACCAGTTCCAGGGGGCTGCCTCGGCTGCCGAGCAGCAGGGGTGACCGATCCGCCCTGGCGGTCATGTCTGTCGCCGTCTGCTGCACGACCAGCTGCAGTCCGAGTGGAAGGTATACGACCAGGGTAACCGCTAGCACCAGGATCGCTGTTTTCCAGCGATGCCACAGCAGGTAGCGCCAGGCGAGGTAAAGTACACCCTTCACAAAGCCGTCTCTCGCCACTGGTTGATGTCGCGAAAATCGAGCACCCGCTGGAAGCTGGACAACAATTCGCGATCGTGGGTTACCGTGACCAGCGTGGCCCCGCTGGTGCGCACGTAATCCAGCAGAAGCTCGAGAACCAGCCCTTTGTTGGACGGGTCGAGGTTACCGGTAGGTTCATCCGCCAACACCAGGGGCGGTTGCAGCAACAGAGCGCGGCTCACCGCCACCCGCTGACGCTCCCCCTGCGACAGCTGGGCGGGGTAGCGCTGCAGTTTATCCCCGATTCCCACATACTGCGCCAGCTCTGCAGCTCGCCTGCGGGCACCGTCTGTCACCTTAAGGCCAGCGCCGATACGCAGTGGCAGCAGGATGTTGTCCACCACCGGGAGGTACTCCAGCAGTTCGAAATTCTGGAACACCATACCTATGCCACTGATACGGAACGATCGCCGGGCGGCATCGCTCATGGCATCCACTTGCTGTTTCCCGACGCGAATTTTCCCGGTATCTGACAGGACGACGCCGGCGATAAGGTTGAGTAGCGTGGTCTTGCCACTGCCACTGGGACCCACCATGGCCACCGCCTCTCCGCTCTGCACGGCCAGATGGTCTATATGCAGGGCGAATTCACTGCCAGTGTAATGAAACCGTAGATCGCGGACTTCAATCATGATTAAAGGCGCTGCTCCTGCAGTACCTTCATCCCGGTCAGTTTCCAGCGATCGTCAATCACACGGATATCCAGTTCCGCCTGGTACTGGTTCTGCCGACTGTGGACGTGCCCCCAGTGACCGACCGAACCGTTGACGTTCCAGGTGACGTCGGCCCGGAAGCCCTGTGGCGCCTCACCCGGCAACAACTGGATGTCCTGCAATTCCACCGATTTCACCTTGGCACGGGCGCCACCCTGGTTGGCAAGTTCCAGGCTGCGCCGGGTTTCCAGATAGATGTCTGTCAACAGGTCACCGCCGACACTGCGCTCCAGCGTGTCGTAGATGTCGCTTTCCTTGCGGTAGTCGAAGGCCTGGTAGACATTGCGTAGAAGATCTGCCACCACCTGCTCGGTGGCCGCGGTCGGCGGTGCCAGCGGCTTGCCCAGCACAAAGGAAAGGCCGAGTGTTACCAGGCCGACAAGTGCCGCCAGTGCACTGGCGGTACCCTGCCTGCGCGCCCATATCATCAGGGAGATAACGGTCAGGCCCAGCGCCCACCAACGCAGGGTATACAACCACTGGGCCGCGATCGAAGGCGGCGATGGCAGCGTGATCAGCCCCGGGACCGTCGGGTTGCGAAGGAAGTTCTGCCACTCCAGATCCGCCCACTCTGGATCCAGCAGCGCCTTGAACGGCCCGGCCTCGTCCACCGAGGCTGCGGGCACCTGCTGGACCCGCGCGTCGAACATGTCCCAGGTCATGGTCGCCTTGTCCGGCAGGGAAGCAACAGGGTAGACAAAGATCACGCCGACCACCGCACTGTCCAGGTTGACGTCAATACCGGGCTCCACCACCATGGAGCTCTTCAGGGTGCGACTGAGAAAATTTGCCCGTTCCAGTGTGGGCGTTGCCACCTCCCCGTTGATTGTTACCGGTTGCCGCTGCAACAGGAATTCAGCAATCTTCTCCAGGATGACCCCGCGGCGATCCGCGGTAATTATCTCTGCGTTGTCCAGCCCCAGATCCACCCAGCGCTGCATATCCTTGGGGCGCACGATAATCTCCTTGCGCACTTCGAAAGGCTCGATGTAGAGAAAACCGCTCATCGGGGCAAAGTAACTGCGACGCAGGGTGCGTTGTTCGAAGGCGCTGTACCAGGGATCCTGCCAGTCCAGTATGAGGCGCAGGGGCTGTCCGAGGTAACGGAAGTCGTTGACCGCCACCGTATTGTGGTACACCACGAATCCGACACTGGGCATAGGGTTGCCGCGAGGCGGACTGAGCACTATCTCCGCGGGCTCGCCCTCCAGCTGGTAGGACAGCACGGCGGCAATGACGGTCTCTTCATCCTCCGCCGCCACCGGCAGTTCCTCACCGGTGATCGGGTCCCGTCGTATCCGTGCCCGTGGACCAATCTCGACCAGGCGCCCCGGCAAGGGGCCGGTTTCCGTTGCCAGCACCAGGTCGCTGGTGAAAAATTCCTCCAGGCGTTCGCGGTAGGGTCTGGGGCTGTTTCCCATCTTCTGGTAGATCTCATCGGGAAGCAGGTTGCGGAAGGCCGGCAGATCCTGCAGACCGATTTCCAACTCCACCCTGACTTGTCCGTCCTGGATAAAGAACTCGGCGATGGTGGAGGCAAACATTGCCCGGGAAGTAATAATGGCATCGGCAGCGACTTCGAATGCCAGCCCAAGCCCGATGAGCAGTGCTGCCCATCTTGTGATTATTGTCATTTAAACGGATTTCCTTGTCACCGGATTCGTCAAACAGCCTGAAAAGGCAAGGCGTCAGTGTAAACAAAAAAGCCGGTGAAAGCAGCGTAAGGTCAACTGTCTTATCCCCGCGATTCACGTTAAGATCGGGCAAAAGGGACTAAATCGGGGTAGATCGGATGAGACAGGCGATTTTCATAAGCACTGTGCTGGCAGTAGTGTTGAGCGGTGGCGCCCTGGCGGAAATATACGAGACCACCGACAGCGAAGGCAACAAGGTATTCACGGATACCCCGCCGAGCAGTGATGCCAAAGTGGTGGATCTGCCGGAGGCCAATATCGCCGAGTCAGTCGAGCCGGCAGCACAGCCAGAAGCTGGTCAACGCCCGGCTGCTGGCCAGCAGCAGGAACAAGGCGAATACGACGATGATGGTGTTTACATTATCGGCGATGCCGATAATGAGCGGCTCGAATCAAAAATCGCCCGGGAGAAACGCCGGGAGGTACTGGAAGGCGAACCGAGAAAAGAGGTGCTGGAAGCCGAGCAACGTCATGAAGTCCTCGATGCTGAAACGCCACGGGAATCTGGGGAAGCAGAAGCCCTGCGCCACAAGGATCGTGCTGTGGAATCCGCACCCCACCGGGCTCCCCACGCAGTTCACGACCGTCGCTAGCGAGCCTGGCCCGGTGAGAGAATCTCCTTAAGTACCTCGTTCCGTAGGTACTGCGCCCGCAGGTCATTTTCAAATCGACGCCACTTGCGCAGGATTTTCCGTCGCCCCAGCCAACCGATGTAATGGCTCAGGGGAATGAAATCCGAATTGCCCACATTGTCCACGAGCACCAGCCTGCCCACGCCGCCGGTCGACTTCTGCAGCAGGATATTTTTACTCTTCAGGGTCATGGTGACCACCCGATTGTCCAGCAGGTAATCCCTCAGGGCAGGCAGTGCCAGACGCAGCAGTCCCGAGTTTGCATCACTGAGTTCCGCACTTTCCAGGTACCCGGCCAGTGGGCGCGATACTGACCCGTCACCGTCGCGTATCAGATCGAACACCGCCCCCTCCCCCAGGCTGGTATTCACCAGGCCGTGGAACCGGGCCAGCATATCCCAGGAAATTCCCCTGGCAGCCAGGCGCGAGTAGTAGCGTGCCTCCCGGCGGTTTTCGTCGCTGTTGCCGGCAACGACGATCTTTACACAAAGCCGGCTGTCGGCGGGGTGAAGATAACATTCCCGGTGCAACCCCCTGCCGATGAGCACGGCGTTATCGAGTTGGAGCACGGGGCTGTCCTGGATTTGCGGTGGTTTCAGCTCTTGTCCTGGGCATCGAGAAACTCGGAGAACTCGCTCTCATACAGCCGGAAGAACACCAGGGTGATAGAGAAAATTAACGGACCATAGATCAGGCCAATCAGCCCGAACAGCTGCAGACCCCCGATCAGGGAGAAAAACACCACCACGGTGTTCATGCTGGCACCCTGCATGAACAGGGGGCGCAGAAAATTGTCGATGGAGCCGACCACCACGGCGCCCCAGAACACCATGAAGATTCCCCATTCGGTCTGCCCGGTGAAGAACAGGTAAAGGGCCGCCGGCACCCAGATCAGGGCGGTGCCCACAAAAGGAATCAGGGAGGCAAAAGCCATGATCGCGCCCCAGAACAATCCCGGGAAGCCCGCGATCCACAGGCCTATACCACCCACCAGTCCCTGGGTGGCAGCGGTCAACAGTGAGCCCAGCAGCGCCGACTTACTGACATCCACCACTTCCTTGAACAGGATATCCTCCTGGCTGCGTGACAACGGCAGGGCGTGGCGCATGAAGGTAATCATCCGGTCATGGTCGCGCAGCACGAAAAACAGGACAAACAGCAGCAGGGTGAAGTTGATGGCAAAGTTGGTGATGCTCCCCAACATGGCAGTGGATACGCCGGCAAACTTCTTGCCCACGGTGCTGGCGGTGGTGATGGCCTGGGACTTGATAGCGGCGGGATCCAGTGCCTCCGGCGGCAGCACCTGCCCCAATCGGGTCTTGATCTGCTGCATCCAGGGGTGTGACAACACCTGGTGGATATTCTCCTCAGTCGCCCACTCCTTCACGACCAAAGCGTAGGCGATCCCCTGCTTGAGTATGGCTACCAGCACCAGTGAGGCCGGCAACAGGATGAGCAGCGACAGAGCCAGGCAACCCAGCAGGGCCGCGAGATTACTGCGGCCGTAAAGCTTCTTCTCCATCCAGTCATGCAGCGGGAATGCCAGCATACCGATCAGGATGCCGAGGATAATGGGCTGCATAAAGGGCGCGATCAACCAGTAACAGGCGTACAGGGCGACACCCAGGAATGCCAGCAGGATCAATCTGTTGGGGCTTGGCTCCGGCGTGCCGCTCATGGTCTGGTCACTGTCGTGGGGACGGACTGATTACTATATCCGACCGCCGGGAGAGCAACAATCGAAAAGCCTGAGAGCACCAGGGCTGAAACTGTCGCTCCCGGTCATGCCGCTGTCGCCCCCGGCCATGCCCTACCGGGGCACTTTCCAGTGTAATGCTCCCCAATACAATCCGGAGACATACCATGAAGGACTTCAGGGAAACAATCGGCCATATTCTCGTCATGCAACTGCTGGTGACGGCAGTGCTCGTCGATCAATGGACCAACCGGGACTGACCGTGGGTATTTTCCAGCGCTTCTTCAGCGCAGACACCCGCCCTGGCCTGGACCTGGATCTGGACCTGGGTCTGGATCTGGATCTGGCGCGCAAGGTCGTTCAGGACTACGCCAATTTTCTCAATACCTCGGCACCGCTGCCTGGTTGTGTTGCCGACAGCCAACAACTTCCCCACCACAAGGAACTCATCAAGGAGAGCCTGTTCACCTGCATCAATGCCACCGGCGACCCGGAACTGATCGGCCACCTGAAAAACGGTTACCTGATGCTGAGTGCCTGGCAGGAGGGCGTGGGCGAGCACAACCTGGGAATGGATTTCACGGAACTGGACCTGGAAGCGGAGCCCATGTTTACCGCGGCACAGGTGCAACGCCAGAGAGACGAAGTCGCCCACTGGAGGCCTCTGGTAGAGGCGGAACAGAAGCTGTTGAGTGCCGACCTGCTGGCATTTGGCGTGTAAACATTCCCTGATCACCCCCCGTGATCGACGGCAGTTGTTTATCGTTACTCAAAGCGCTTACTTCAGGCTAGAATGCACTGGCCTTCTGTGAGAGTTAGCACAATGCGATGAACGACCAGCCCCTGATCTATGAAAAGCATGACAATGGCGTTGCCGTCATATCGACCAACGACGATCCCCTCAATCGAATGACCCTCGCCTATATCGAGCGCCTCGACGGGCTGGTGACCGAGATCGCCGGCGACGATGAGGTTCGCGCCTTTGTCATTACCGCTGAGGGAGACAGCAACTTTTCCGTCGGTATGAACCTGCTTGAGCTGGAATCCGGCATTAAGGCCGCCGGGGGTGTAGACCCCTTTTTCGACCAGCGGATAAACCTCATCACGCGCATAGAGACCATGGGCAAACCGTCCGTTGCCACGCTATTCGGATACTGCCTGGGGGGCGGCCTGGAACTTCCCCTGGGTTGCACCTTCAGGCTCGCGGCGGAGGAAGGTGCGCAGATCGGCCTGCCCGAAATGGACCTCGGCACAACGCCCGCCTGGGGCGGTTCAGCCCGTCTGGCCAAATGCGTGGGCCGCAACCACGCGCTGGATATGATATTGCGCGGCAAGAAAATCAGTGGGTCGGAGGCTCTCCGGATCGGGCTGGTCAACGAAGTGTGGCCCCTGGCGGAGCTGAAAGACCGGGCCTTCGCCCTCGCGGCGGAACTGGCTGCACAGCCGCGCCTGGCCGTCAAAGCCATGCTTGACGCCCTGCACGACAGCGAGGACAGGACCGTGGAGGAACTGCTGGCGGCAGAGCGCAGCGGGGTGCACCTGACCATAGGCAGTGATGATGCCCGGGAGGGTCTCATGGCTTTCATCGAAAAACGCAAGCCTGTATTCAACCAGGGTTCATGAGCGAGGAGACTGGGTATGTCTGATATAGCGGTCATCATTGGGGTCAGCGCCTCACAGGGGCTCGGCGCCGCCGTCTCCAGGCGATTTGCCCGAGGTGGTATGCAGGTGGTGGTAGCGGGACGGTCCGAGGACCGCCTGTCACAGGTGGTGCAGGAAATCACCACCGACGGCGGCAGTGGCTCACTGTGCGTCA
>JAACFI010000530.1 GCA_009937575.1 Haliea sp. | reverse complement strand
GAGATGATCTTGCGACCCTCTTCCTCGGCTTCACGCAGCAGGTCACCGATGGCCTCGGCAATACCCAGGAAGGGACGACCGTGCTCGCCGGCCTTCTCCGCCTCGATACGGGTGTTGATCGCCACTACCGAGATCTTGGTGTTGAGGGCCTGGATGTATTCCGCCGCCGCGGTCACTGACTGGATCAATTCCCCCTGGCGCTTGGCGGACTTGGAGGTCTCCTGCACTGATTCGCGCACGTTGGCAGAGGCCTTGGACATGTCCTTGGTCAGCTCGTAACCCTGGGCCACCCGCTGGCGGTTGCGCTCGGAAGTGCGCGCCGCCTCGGTGGTGGAGGCCTTGATCTCCTCACTGGTGCGCACCATTTCGGTGGTGGCGTTGGTGGATTCCACCACCGAGCGGGTCAGCTCGCGGCCTTTCTCCACCTGCCCCTCGGCGGTGACGCCGATCTTGGTGATACCCTCCACCGAAATCTCGAAGGGGGTGCGGATATTACGGATCAGCTCCCGCTGGCGGCCGGTGGAGGCATTGATCTCCTTCGCGATCTCCCGGGTGACCGTGTTCTCCTCCGGCACCTGCACGGTGAGGTCACCCTCGGCGATTTTCACCAGGGCGCTGTTGATCTCCTCCACGCCCTGCTCGGTGTACTCCACCCGGCGGCGCTGGCTGCGGTACATCGCCACCAACAGGCCCACTGCCAGCACACCGGGGGCGCCGAACAGGGCCATCAGGGTGCCGCGGTCATACAGGCGCGCCAGGGTAAGCTTGTCGATCGCCGGTACCAGAGCGGAAATCGCGTCCGACAGGCCCACCGAAGAAACCGCGATGGCCTCCCGGGCAAGGGCCGCCTGGCGCAGCTCTTCCGAGGCCCCGGCAATCTGTTCGATGGAGGTCGATACCACCGAGAACAGGCCGGCGGCCCTGCCGATGGATTCCACGGCGTCGGCGTCGGTCATCGGGTCCACACCCATCACCTCGCTGCCGTTTTTAAGGGCGTCCACGATGCGGTTGAAGTCCGCCGCGTCGGTGCGGAACTCGTCCGCCGCCAGCTGGCTCTCGGCGCCACCGGCCAGGATCTTGTCGATGTTGCGGGCGATGCGCTCGGTGAGCCACAGTATCTTCTGGGCGGCGACGATGGTCTCGGAAGACACCGCCTCGTCCCGCAGGATATCCACCACCCCGGCGAACTCGCTCTGGACCGGCTTGATATTCTGCTCCAGTTCAGCCGACACACTGTTCAGTAACACCAGGCGGGCGCCCGCGTCCAGCAGCACCTGGGCGGAGTCGCTCACCTCGGCCCAGCGCGAATCGATGCGCTCGACTTCCTTGTGGAAGAGGTCGGTCTGCAGCGACTGCATCTGCCAGCGGAATTTCTCCAGGTTGGCGCTCAGGTCGGCGAAGGTGTCCTTCCGGCCCTGCACCGATTCCCGGGCGTTGACCGCCACCTGCTGGGACAGCAGGCGCATCTCGTCAGCCGCCAGGCGGTACTCCCCTTCCTGACCCGCCTCCTGCTGGATCATATAGAAGGTGTAGGCCACCCCGGCCAGGCAGCCGAGGATACCGAGGGTCATTACCGCCACCCAGAAACTGGCGGCGCGGCTCTTCAAGGTCTTAGTCATCAGTTTGTCCCCTGATTAAAAAAATCTGCGAGGCGGAGGCGTCGCACATGTCGTCGTCTGCCGCCAGTTTGTCTATGTCCAGTACCGCCAGGAAGTTGTCATCGTGCTTGAACCCCCCCAGGCAGAAGGGAGCGAAATCCGGATCTACCGGGTGGTTCATGTCCCGCTCCTCGATGGGAAACTTCAGGTCGCGCTGTATGCCACTGAGGGTGATACCGCAGTACATGGTGGGGCGGTTGATCACCATGCAGTAATCCCGCACCCGGCCCGAGTAGGGGCGCTTGCGGAACAGAACGTCACCGCTGACGATAGGCAGCAGGCCGCCCTTGAAGGAAGCCACTCCCATCACCCAGGGCTTGGTACCCGGAATGGTGGTGACCGGCGGCGTCTCGATGATCTCCTGTATCTCCCCCTCACCCACCAGCAGCGGCACCCCCGCGATGCTGAGGGAGGTGCCCACCCAGCGCACGTAGTCGCTGTCCGCCACCGGCGGCTTTACCGCCTCGAAGGCGTAACTGCGCTCCAGCAGGTGGAGATCTTCCAGGGCCGAGACACTCATGCTCAGGCCGCCGCCATGCTAACCGTGTGGTTGTAGATCAGCTCGCGCAGCACACTCTCCGGCGGGATCTTGGTCACATGGGCGGTGGCGCCCCGGGCCCGTCCCTTGGCGATATCGAAGATACCGTCGGAGGAGGACAGCATCACCACCGGGGTGTTGCGGGTGTCCTCGGCGTTGCGGATCAGCGTGCAGGTCTGGTACCCGTCCAGCTCCGGCATGGTGATATCCAGGAAGATCAGGTCCGGCTTGAAGCGGCGCAGCATGCCCAGAGCCTTGTACCCGTCCTCGGCACACTCCACCTCACACCCCATCCCGCGCAGGGTATGGGACATCATCATGCGGATGGTCTTCGCGTCGTCGATCACCGCGATTTTCACCCCGCTGACATCGAACTCTTCATTCTGCTTGCTCATTTTCGACCTCGT
>JAACFI010000529.1 GCA_009937575.1 Haliea sp. | reverse complement strand
AAAGAAATGAAGTTTCGTCCAGGGACGGAGGAAGGGGATTACCAGGTAAAACTACGCAACCTGGTACGTTTCCTTGAAAACGGCGATAAGGCCAAAGTCACGCTTCGCTTTCGCGGTCGTGAAATGGCTCACCAGGAAATTGGCATGGAACTACTCAAGCGGGTAGAAGCTGATCTGGCCGAGTTGGGTAGTGTCGAGCAATTCCCGAAAATGGAAGGCCGGCAGCTGACAATGGTTATCGCCCCCAAGAAGAAGAACTAGCGGCCCGTGAATGCCCTCGTTTCTTCATAAATCAACATTCAAATGCGGAGTATTTGATTATGCCTAAAGCAAAAATTCACAGCGGGGCTGCCAAGCGGTTCAAGAAGACCGCCGGCGGTTACAAGCGCAAGAGCGCCAACAAGAGTCACATCCTGACCAAGATGACCACCAAGCGTAAGCGCCAGCTGCGTGGAACTTCCATGGTTCACAAGAATGATGAAGTTCTGATCGATCGCATGCTGCGTGCCAAGTAACGGTTATCTGAGAGTTAAAGGAGAAGACTTATGCCTCGCGTAAAACGTGGTGTGGTGGCTCATCGCCGTCACAAGAAAGTTCTGAAGCAGGCCAAGGGTTACTACGGTGCCCGCAGCCGTGTATTTCGTGTTGCCAAGCAAGCCGTTACCAAGGCCGGCCAGTATGCCTACCGTGATCGCCGCCAGCGCAAGCGCCAGTTCCGCGCGCTGTGGATCACTCGCATCAACGCCCAGTCTCGTGCTAATGGCCTGAGCTACAGCCGCCTGATCAATGGCCTTAAAAAGGCCGACATCGCCCTGGACCGCCGCGTGCTGGCGGACCTGGCAGTGCACGACAAGCCGGCTTTTGCAGCGATCGTGGAGCAAGCGAAGGCCTCGCTGGCCTAAGCCCACCCCCACCACGGGTGTACCCGTGGTTCGCTGGCTACATGTAAGACAAAAGGGAAAGGGCCTGGCTCTTTCCCTTTTTTATTGATGAGAAGAGAGTAAATGGAAAACCTCGAACCACTCGCCAATGAGGCGAAGGCTGCGATTGCCGCGGCAGAAGATGGCGCTGCGCTGGAGCAGTTGCGGGTTGATTACCTGGGTAAGAAAGGTCAGATCACCGCGCTGTTGAAAGGCCTTGGCCAGTTGTCGGCGGAAGAACGGCCGAAAGCCGGAGCGCAGATCAACGTGGTCAAGCAGGAACTGCAGGAGCTGATCGGCGCGCGCAAGAGCGAGCTGGATTCAACAGCAGTGGAGGCGAAGCTGGCCGCGGAGACCATCGACGTGACCCTGCCCGGGCGCGACCGGACCGCCGGTGGTATCCACCCGGTGACCCGCACCATGGAGCGCATGGAGGACTTCTTCTCGGCTATCGGCTTCGACGTGGTGGAAGGGCCCGAGATCGAGGACGACTACCACAACTTCGAGGCCCTGAATATTCCCGCGCATCACCCGGCGCGTGCCATGCATGATACCTTTTACGTGGACGAGCACACCGTCCTGCGCACCCACACCTCGCCGGTGCAGGTGCGGGTAATGGAGAGCCAGGAGCCGCCCCTTCGGATCATCTGTCCAGGGCGCGTGTATCGCTGCGACTCTGACCTGACCCACACTCCTATGTTCCACCAGGTGGAGGGACTGTTGGTTGACGAGCATTCGAGCTTTGCCGACCTCAAGGGCATCATCGAGGAATTCCTGCGGGTGTTCTTCGAACGCGAACTGGCGGTGCGCTTCCGACCCTCCTATTTCCCATTCACCGAGCCATCCGCCGAGGTGGACATCCAGTGTGTGAACTGCGGTGGCGACGGTTGCCGCGTGTGCAGCCACACCGGCTGGCTGGAGATCATGGGTTGCGGCATGGTGCATCCGAAGGTGTTCGAGTACTCCAGCATCGACACTGAGAAATACTCCGGCTTCGCCTTCGGCATGGGCGTAGAGCGTCTGGCGATGCTGCGCTATGGAGTAAACGACCTGCGTCTGTTTTTCGACAATGACCTGCGTTTCCTCGAACAGTTTTAACGGGAGAATAGAGAGTGAATATCAGCGAACAGTGGCTGCGAGAGTGGGTCTCCCCTGAATTGAGTACCGAAGAACTGGCGCACCAGATTACCATGGCCGGCCTGGAGGTGGATGCCATCGACCCGGTGGCCGGTGCTTTTAGCCGCGTGGTGGTAGCCGAGATCATAAGTGCCGACCAGCACCCGGATGCGGATAAACTGCGGGTGTGCCAGGTGAATACCGGGAGTGAAACCGTGCAGGTGGTGTGTGGCGCGCCCAATGCCCGCGCCGGACTCAAGGCGCCCCTGGCTACCGTCGGTGCGGTGTTGCCTGGGGATTTCGAGATCAAGCGTGCAAAGCTGCGTGGCGTGGAGTCCCAGGGTATGCTCTGTGCGGAGCAGGAACTTGGTCTGTCGGACGCCTCCGAGGGCCTGATGGAGCTGGCCGCAGATGCACCGGTGGGCACGGACCTCAGGGATTACCTGAAACTGGATGACAAGGTTATCGAGATCGGCCTGACCCCCAACCGTGCCGATTGCCTGGGCATTACCGGTATTGCCCGGGAAGTGGGACTGCTCAATGACCTGCCGGTATCGGAGCCGGCGATA
>JAACFI010000148.1 GCA_009937575.1 Haliea sp. | reverse complement strand
GGCGAGTTCGTGGTGCAGTATGAGCCCGGTATCGATGTCAGCCTGGTGGCGGAACATTTCAGGCTGCGCGCGTTCGAGGAGCCGGATATGTATTTCGGGGCGCTTAATGTAGCCGGTTGTGATCGGGATGGCGGATTGCATGCGCTGGCCGATACCCGGCGGCATGGGGCGCAGTTTGTGTCTGGCACCGCAGCCGGATAAACGGTGCGCAGTGCGCACCCTACAGGTCCTCCGATCCAGGGTAGGGTGCGCACTGCGCACCGTTTATCCCGACACAAAAAAAACCGCCGAATCTAACGATCCGGCGGTCGGTCCACAAACACTTTGATTATTAGAGGGTGTTCTGGTTGCCCTTTTCTTCGCTTTCCGGCTGTACCTGCTCCGGGTGCGACTTGCCGATCGGATTCCCCATGGCGTAAACCGCCGTGGCCGACAGGATGGACAAAACGATATAAACGATTACATGAGCAAACATAATCAAACCTCCTCTAAGTCATGGTTTGAGTCTCCATTGAAGCAATCGGGTCTAGAATAAACATACTAGGGATCGCGGCAGTATTTCGGACATAAACCAGGGATATTTACTTTTACCTTATGTTTCAATAGCTTATGATGCGCCACCAGTTCAAAAACAGCGTGAATAATGCCACTTTCAAGGACCTTTCCCCTATGCCGGCCCACCCTATGAAGGCCAACAGCAATCCCCGGGATAAGCCGTGAACGCCTGGTTGAGCGCCTACGGCGGCTATTTCATCATCCCTTTTATCGCCGCCTTCGCGGGCTGGGGCACCAACTGGCTGGCGATCAAGATGACTTTCTACCCCCTGGAGTACGTCGGCAAGTTTCCCTTCGGTTGGCGCGGGGTGGTGCCATCGCGCATCCGCAAGTTCGCCACCGGCATGGTGGACACCACCATCGGCCGTATCGGTGGCCTGCCGGCCATGGTGGACGCATTAGACATGGAGGAGGTAAAAACCTATTTCCTCGAAGCCGCCACCCCGATGATCGCCGAGGCGGTCCACGGCCTGATGCGCGAGCAGCAGCGCGTGCTGTGGGAGAACCTGCCCGCCCCCACCAAGAAACTGGTTTTCCAGGTGGTGGAAATGGAAATGAACGACGGCATTGACGCCCTCGCCGATGATATCCACGACCACTTCGAGCGCCTGCTGGACCTACGGGAACTGGTGGTGCGCAAATGCGAGGAAAACCCCGACCTTCTCAACCAGATGGTATTTGCCTGCGCCTCGAAAGAACTCAGTTTCCTGGTATTTTCAGGGGCGTTCTTCGGTTTCGCCTTCGGGGTGGTACAGGCCCTGGTGTGGTTCTTCGTGCCCCAGTGGTGGGTGCTGCCCTTCTTCGGCTTCCTGGTGGGCACCCTCACCAACTGGATCGCCATCCAGTTGATCTTCACACCGCTGGAACCGAAAAAGTACGGCCCCTTCACTTTCCAGGGTCTGTTTCTCAAGCGGCAGAAAGAAATTTCCGAGGAATTCAGCCGGGTATTCACTGAGGACGTACTGACCGCCAGGGAAGTGGTGCACACCATGGTCCACGGCGAGCGCAGCGAGCGTACCATGGCCATGCTTCGGGCCCACATATCAGAGATCATGGAAAGTAAACTGATTGTGCAATTGATCACCCAGTCGGCAGTCGGCCCTGAGGGCTACGCCGACCTGAAGGACGCGGCCCTGGAAAAGGCCATCCAGTACACTGAAGAGTTGGCCGAGGACAGCAGTTTCAATAAAGAACAGGCGCGCGTACTGCAGAAGATGCTGCACAAGAGAATATCCGCCCAACCCCCCGCCGAGTTCCAGGACCTGGTACGCCCCATCTTTCACGAGGACGAGTGGATCCTGGTGGCTATCGGCGGTGCCCTGGGCGCCCTGGTGGGCTGGGGCCAGCTGGTATTGCTGTTTGGCGAACGCCTGATTGCAAATGGTGCAACATTGACCTGAATCGGGGTTTTAACCAGCAATTTATGGCAGCATGCTTCCATTCCAATGCGAAAAATAATGGGCAGTTGAGTCATGAATGCGTTACAGAAACTCGCCGCGCGCTACCCGCAAAAACGAATACTGATTACCGGGGCCACCAGCGGACTGGGTGAAGCCCTTGCCCTGCAGTTCGCAGGCGCCGGTTTCCGCGTAGCGGTGGCCAGCCGTAATCCGCAGAAGGTGGCGGCGACTGTGCAGCGTGTGGAACAGGCCGGCGGGCAGGGCCTGGAAATCACTCTGGACGTCACCCGCGAGCAAGACTTCCAGGACGCGGTAAAGGCTGTGGAGGAGAGCTGGGGCGGGCTCGATATATTGGTGAATAACGCGGGTGTGCTCACCGCAGGCAAGGTGCAGGACGTCGACATCGACGTCTGGCGCCAGTCCCTGGATACCGACCTGTGGAGCGTTATCCACGGCTGCAAACAGTTCCTGCCGCTGCTGGTGAAGTCGGGCGGAGGGCATATAGTCAATGTGGCCTCTGCCGCAGGGCTGGTCAGTGGACCCGACCTGGCCACCTACAATGTCGCCAAGGCCGGCGTGATCTCGCTATCGGAGACCTTGAAGGTGGAACTGGCGGACCAGAATATCGACGTCACTGTATCCTGCCCGACCGTATTCAAGTCCCACCTTCTGGACAAAGAGGGGCACGAGGGCGATGTGGTGGTGGGCGTCACCGCCAAGGGACTGGAACACGATATGGAAAGCACTTCGATCAGCAGTGAGAGCATTGCGAGCAGCCTGGTCGAAGCCATGGCCCGCCGGCGGCTTTACGACACGCCTCAATGGGACGCTAAACTTACCTGGTTATCTGCGCGCATGCTTCCGGAGACCTTTCGCAAGATTATCCTCTACATGTATCGCCACCGTCTATGGGTGTTCAACGACCGCTGAACCCGGTGAGCTGCCGCACAGGAAGGTGTGATCCTTAATTCACCAGCCGGGTATGGCTATAGGCCGAGTACCAACCAAACCAGAAGGCCCGCTGGGCAGGCAGGCGGTACAGCACGCGCCCGTCGCCCGCCGTGAGCTGGGACTCATCCAAGGTCCACGCGGTTCCCTGGGCATCGCGCAAACTGGTGTCGCCATCCCAATCGGTAAACTTTAGCCCCCTTGTCTCATACACCCGGTTGGCCCCGGAGACATCGGTGAGCACCGCGAATTCGAGCTCGCCGATCCGGTCGTGGTAAAGCGGGTGCTTGGCCAGGTAATGGGCTGAAATCGCCAGGGGCTGGTCAGGGTACTGCGGGAACACCAGGCCCAGTACCTCGTCCTTGTTGTTGAGCCGGTCATCCAGGTCGGGCACCTGGAACATCAGCTCGTCAGTGGCGAAGTACTCCCGGTAAGCAGCGCCCTCAGCGTAATCCCGGGTATGCCCGGTGGCCAGGGACAACACCAGGGACTCGGGATGGCGGCGGCGCCATTCGCCCCAGGTGGTGGTGACCACGCTGAGACGCGGCAGTTTAATGCCTTGCTTCGCCAGGGGGCCGACCACCGGTTTGCCCCAAAGGGTGTTCCACAGGGATTGGGTGGCGCGATCGTACATCAACTTGTTGGAACGGTAGAGAAAACCGCTGGTGCCCAACTCGTGGTTCACCCCGTCTGCCCGGGTCTGGTACAGGATCATGGTGCCGCAAAGGGTACAGTAAACCCCCGCCACGGGAATGCCGCCCACCTCGTCCACGAACATCTCGTGCCAGCCCAGGATACGCCGCGGGTAGGCGCGCGCGTCCCCGTTCACCTCCAGCCCGAAGACGATATTGTCATCCGCCAGGTAATCGCCCTCGGCGGCCGCAATCATTTTCGGGTTGCGCAGGGGTGGAATACCATCCTGCTCTACCCCGCCCCAGATCACTTCGTCCAGGCGGATAGCGGCGTATCGGTCAGCGCCGAAGTAGGCCTCGAAATTGACATCGATCAGGCCGTAAAGTGCGCTTTTGAATTCCGGGTAGGCGGGGTGGAATGCCGGTTTCTGATTCCAAAGCCACTGCTGCCACTGCGCGATATTAAAACCGAAACTGCGCCCGGTTTTATCCTCCAGCACCTCGACCAGGGCGGGGGCGAAGGCCATATCGCTGTTGAAGGTCAGCACTTCGAGCAGCATCGGCGTGAAGCCCGGCTGCCAGTGTTCGTCGACGTAGTCCAGTGCCTGGCGTTTGCCCTCCTCGCTGCCCAGTAACAACAGCAGGAACTCTCCCACCACGTCGCGGTTGTCGATGGTGCCCTGGGCATGGGTGCCCGGGCTGAGTAGCAGGAGGAGTAGCAGTGACAGTGTGGCCAGGTGAGCACGCAGCATTTTGTGATCCTTTGTTATGGGGTCTGGGGTGGCATCGCAATTTTGTTTGGAACCATTCAGCGGCGGGGAGTTCCGCAGAAGTGTCATGGTGCGCAAAGCGCACCCCGCCCCACCCCCAATCGCAGAACACGAAGGGCGCGCTCCGCGCACCACCATGTCCACGCAAAAACCAAACCATGCGCGCGCGAGTTAAAAAAATATGAACAAATATGGTCATAGCTATGGCTATTCGCTTCGCACTTCGGTTAAGCTCGCCAGTAACAACAGCCCGACTACACCTAGACAGGTGATGGTCAAGCTCCGACCTCCAGCTCCCGCCCCCGGCGAGCTCAAAGCCTCTCGCACACTTGAAAAATCGTTATAACTCATTGAAATAAAAGATTTTTTTTCAGTCTAAAATGGCCTAGCGAATTTGCATTAGATCGTTGGCCTCGCCAGAAATTCCTGTATTCTTTTTTTGAGCTAACAGGGGATATCCGTGTCTAAAAAGATGCGGAGGAGCAAAGCGATGACTATTTTCAACCACTACCAGAACCGTTACGAAGCTACTTTAGAAGAAGAATACAGCCTCCAGGAGTACCTGGATCTCTGCAAGGAAGACCCAAGCGTCTACGCCTCGGCAGCGGAGCGCATGCTGCTGGCCATCGGCGAGCCGGAGCTGGTAGACACCTCCAAGGACCCGCGCCTGAGTCGTATATTCGCCAACAAGGTGATCAAGCGCTACTCCGCCTTCGACGAGTTTTACGGCATGGAGGAGTGCATACAGCAGATCGTCAGTTTCTTCCGGCACGCCGCACAGGGGCTGGAGGAGCGCAAGCAGATACTCTACCTGCTGGGGCCGGTGGGGGGAGGCAAGTCCTCCCTGGCGGAACGCCTCAAGCAACTGATGGAAAAACAACCTATCTACGTGATCAAGGACTCCCCGGTGTTCGAGTCACCCCTGGGGCTGTTCAATATAGAAGAGGACGGGCTGATCCTGGAACAGGAATACGGCATCCCCACGCGCTACCTCAAAGCCGTCATGTCTCCCTGGGCGGTTAAGCGCCTGCACGAATACAAGGGCGATATCAGCCAGTTCAAGGTCATCAAGATCTATCCCTCTGTACTCGACCAGGTGGGGGTCTCCAAGACCGAGCCGGGGGACGAGAACAACCAGGATATCTCCTCCCTGGTGGGCAAAATCGATATCCGCAAACTGGAGAACTTCGCCCAGAGTGACCCGGACGCCTACAGCTATTCCGGTGGCCTGTGCCGGGCCAACCAGGGCCTGATGGAATTCGTGGAGATGTTCAAGGCGCCGATCAAGGTGCTGCACCCACTGCTTACCGCCACCCAGGAGGGCAACTACAACGGCACCGAGAGCATCGGCGGCATTCCCTTCGAGGGTATCGTGCTGGCGCACTCCAACGAATCCGAGTGGCAGTCCTTCAAGACCAACAAGAACAACGAGGCCTTTATCGACCGGGTCTACATCGTCAAGGTGCCCTACTGCCTGCGGGTGACCGAGGAAATCGAGATCTACCGGAAGCTGCTGCAGAACAGCTCCCTGTACAAGGCCCCCTGCGCGCCGGACACCCTGGACATGCTGGCCCAGTTCAGCGTGCTGTCGCGGATCTCGGAGCCGGAGAACTCCAGCATCTACTCCAAGATGCGTATCTACGACGGGGAGAGTCTCAAGGATCGCGATCCCAAGGCCAAGTCCATCCAGGAATACCGGGACAACGCCGGGGTAAATGAGGGCATGGACGGTCTGTCCACCCGCTTCGCCTTCAAGACCCTGTCCAAGGTGTTCAATTTCGACCCGGTGGAGGTGGCGGCCAACCCGGTGCACCTGCTCTACGTGCTGGAGAACCAGATTGAGCAGGAACAGTTTCCCCAGGAGGTCCATGACAGCTACCTCAACTATATCAAGGAGTTCATGGCACCCAACTACGTGGAGTTCATCGGCAAGGAAATCCAGACCGCCTACCTGGAATCCTACTCCGAGTACGGCCAGAACCTGTTCGACCGCTATGTCACCTACGCCGACTTCTGGGTGCAGGACCAGGAGTACCGGGACCCGGACACCGGGGAGATTCTCAGTCGCTCCTCCCTCAACGACGAGTTGGAGAAAATCGAGAAACCGGCAGGTATCAGCAATCCCAAGGATTTCCGCAGTGAAATCGTAAACTTCGTACTGCGCTCCCGCGCCAGCAACGAGGGCCGCAATCCCAAGTGGACCAGTTACGAGAAACTGCGCGGCGTGATCGAGAAGAAAATGTTCGCCAGCACCGAGGACCTGCTGCCAGTGATCTCTTTCAACGCCAAGGCCTCGGAGGAAGACCGCATAAAGCACTCGGACTTCGTCGATCGCATGGTAGAGCGTGGTTACACGGAGAAGCAGGTACGCCTGCTATCCGAGTGGTATTTGAGGGTGCGTAAATCGCAGTAGGTAATACGTGACCTTCCTTATTGATCGACGCAGTAACCCGAAACAGAAGAGCGCAGTCAACCGACAGCGTTTCCTGCGCCGCTACCGTGACCGGATCAAGGAATCGGTGGCGGAGAACCTGCGCGGACGCACCATAACCGAGGATGGCAAGGGCGAAAAAATATCCATTCCCGCCCGGGACACCTCTGAGCCTACTTTCCGCCACGGCCAGGGGGGCAAGATCAACCACGTGGTCCCCGGCAACGAGGAGTTCACCCGGGGTGACAAGATCCCGCGGCCACGCGGCGGTGGCGGCGGCAGCGGTCCGGGGCAGGCCAGCAACGAGGGGGAGGGTCTGGATGAATTTGTGTTTCAGATCAACCAGCAGGAATTCCTCGATGCGCTGTTCGACGATATGGAACTGCCCAACCTGACCAAGCGCCAGCTATCCGGGCTGGAAGAATTCAAGCGGGTCAAGGGCGGTTACTCCAGCGACGGCGCTCCCTCCAACCTGAGTGTGGTGCGCTCCATGCGCTCGGCCACCATGCGCCGTATTGCACTGGGAGCCGGCAAACGCACCGAGTTGAGGGAACTGGAAGCCGAGCTGCAGGCGCTGGCGGAAACCCCGGAAACCGCCGGGCAGCGGCGTGAACTGGAGGAGCGCATCGAGGAATTGCGTGAGCGCCTGGCACGCATACCCTTCATCGACGAGGTGGACATCCGCTATCACCGCCACGTGAAGGAACCGGTGCCCCACTCCAAGGCGGTGATGTTCTGCCTGATGGACGTATCCGGCTCCATGGACCAGCGCACCAAGGATCTGGCCAAACGTTTCTATATCCTGCTGTACCTGTTCCTATCGCGCAATTACGACAAGACCGAAGTGGTATTTATACGCCACCACACCTCCGCCAAGGAGGTCGACGAAGATGAATTCTTCCACTCCCGTGAGACCGGGGGCACGGTGGTGTCCAGCGCCCTGGAACTTATGAAAACCATTATCGAGGCCCGCTACTCACCCACCGAGTGGAATGTCTACGGCGCCCAGGCCTCCGACGGTGACAATTGGCCTGATGACGCTTCCCGCAGCACCGACCTGATCAACCAGTTGCTGCCCCTGTGCCAGTATTACGCCTACGTCGAAATCACCGACGCAGGCGACAAGCCCCTGTGGCTGACCTACAGCCCCCTGCAGGAGCAGTGGCCCGACAGCTTTGCGATGCAGCATATCACCGGGCCGGGGGATATCTACCCGGTGTTCCACGAACTGTTCCGGAAACAGACCGCATGAGTGCTGTTGAACCGCTCTCCACCGAATCCGACTGGACCTTCGAGCTGCTGCAGGATTACGAGCGGGAGATTTCCCGCATCGCCGAAAATTTCGGGCTGGATACCTACCCCAACCAGATCGAGATCATCAACTCCGAACAGATGATGGATGCCTACGCCTCCTCGGCCATGCCCATCAACTACCACCACTGGTCATTCGGCAAGCATTTCCTCAGTGTGCAGAACAGCTATCGCCGGGGGCACATGGGCCTGGCCTACGAGATCGTATTCAACTCCAACCCCTGCATCGCCTACCTGATGGAGGAAAACACCCTGACCATGCAGGCCCTGGTGATTGCTCACGCCAGCTATGGACACAACTCGTTTTTCAAGAACAACTACATGTTCCGCACCTGGACAGACGCCGAGTCCATCATCGACTACATGCTGTTCGCGCGCAAATTCGTCGCCGACTGTGAACAGCGCCACGGGGTGGACGAGGTGGAACGGGTACTGGATGCCTGTCACGCCCTGATGATGCACGGGGTGGACCGCTACAAGCGTCCCTATCCCCTGTCCATGCAGGAGGAAAAGCAAAGACAACTGGAACGTGAGGAACTGCTGCAGCAACAGGTCAATGACCTGTGGCGCACCATTCCCACTGGCGAGGGCGAGCCCGGCAAGACACTGGAACAGCGTTTCCCGGAAGAGCCGCAGGAAAACATCCTGTACTTCCTGGAGAAAAACGCACCCCTGCTGGAACCCTGGCAGAGGGAGATCATCCGTATCGTGCGCAAGATCTCCCAGTACCTCTACCCACAGCGCCAGACCAAGGTGATGAATGAGGGCTGGGCCTGCTTCTGGCACTTCCACATCCTGCACGAGCTGTACCGGGAAGGTCTGGTGAACGACGGCTTCATGCTGGAGTTCCTGCAGTACCACACGGCGGTCGTTTACCAGCCGCCCTACAATTCGCCGCACTACAGCGGCATCAACCCCTACACCCTCGGCTACTCCATGATGCAGGACCTGAAACGTATCTGCGAATCACCCACGGATGAAGACCGCCAGTGGTTCCCCGATATAGCCGGCACACCCTGGCAGGAGACTCTGGATTTCGCCATGCGCGACTTCAAGGACGAGAGCTTTATCCTGCAGTTCCTGTCACCCAGCCTGATCCGTGACCTGAAACTGTTCAGCGTGCTGGACGACGAAGACAGGGATCACCTGCTGGTGAATGCTATTCACGACGAGTGGGGTTACCAGTCCATCCGCGAGTCCCTTTCAGCCAATTACGACCTTGGCAACCTGGAACCCTACATCCAGGTCTACAACGTCAACGTGCGCGGCGACCGGGCACTGACCCTGCGCCACGACATGCATAACGGCAGACCACTGGAAAAGGAAAATGCCGAGGAAGTGGTGCGGCACCTGCATCAGCTGTGGGGATTTGACGTGGTACTGGAATCAGTGACCGACGACCAGGTGAGATCGCGGATCGCGCATTCCGAACTCTCCCAATCGGGAGACAAGACTTAATCTAAGGTGACGTGGCAGTCGCACTGGTCTTATTTTCGGATAGGCTACGGCGTTCGTCGTTATAGTCGCGGCCGGTTTTACGCTGGTCGCGATGGCTGTTCCAGACTTTCGGGCCACTGGCGCCGCGCCCGGTACTGCGACCGGACTCATAATTGGCGGCATCCACCCTCACCTCTTCTCCTGTCGTGGATTTAACACAGGCCTTGTCGGTAAAGCTGGTGACACCGGTTTCCGGATCGGCACACATGTAAACCCGGGCCGTTGCCACCTGCGAGAGGGGCAGCAACAGCATTAATATCAGCAGCTTTTTCATTATTCCGTATCCAGGGCGCAAACCGCGCTCAAATCCTATTCACCGCCAGACTAGGGGGTCAGCAGGCTCGAAAGCCAGTCAAAACTGTACTTTTCCGGAGAAACAGGGTTTTTATTGCTCAAAATGTGAACTATTTGCTCAGGATTCTACCTTGGAAAGCAATTCGAGGGCCTCGTCACACCAGGACAGGAACTGCTCTCCCTGGCTGATGCCGTAGGCCAGGGCGAGGTAGACACCCTTGCGGCGGTCCGGGAGGTGGGCCGGGTCATCATAGTGCCCGCGCCTGATCTTCTCGTACAGGTACAGCAATCGCATCATTTTTTCCCGGCGCTCATGGATTTCGCCCGCCAGGTGTGAAGCGTTATGGGCGTCCAGGCTGTACAATTTCACCAGCAATTCATCCTTGGCTGCCTGGGTACGCGTCTCGCCGAATACCCAGTCACTCAGGGCCTGGCGCCCCGCTGCAGTGAGGCCGTAGACGATCTTGTTAGGTTTTCCGCTCTGGTGGACTTCCCGCTTGTTGAGCCAACCCTTCTCAGCCAGTTTGCGCAATTCCTGGTAGATCTGCTGGTGGGAGGCGTTCCAGAAAAATCCCAGCGAGGTTTCAAAATCCCGGGCCAGTTCCAGGCCGGAGAG
>JAACFI010000528.1 GCA_009937575.1 Haliea sp. | reverse complement strand
CGGGCCGCAAGGTTATCGAGTGAATTAAGATGCCTGTCCCTGAATTAGTCTCTTGTGGACAGGGGGGGCGGTGAGCCTAGAATAAATAGCATAATATTCAGATAGTTACATTTAATTTTTTGAGTGGATTATAAGGTCGACATACCACCTGCCGGGGCAATGTGCTGGCCTTGAGCCAGGCGATCGAGCCGATAACAATAGGGGAATCGTCTTTATCGATACCCGTAACGATTCGAGGGAAATTTTGACAATGAAAATCCTGGTACTTGGTGGCGGCATCGCCGGTCTGGCCAGCGCCTACGCGCAGTTTTGTCGCGGTGACGAGGTGGAAGTCATCGAAGCTCGTGAGGCGGTGGGCCTGGAGACCAGTTTCGGTAACGGCGGCTTGATGTCGCCCTCACTGTGTGAGCCCTGGAACCAGCCTGGGGTATCGAAGATCATGATCCCGGCCCTGCTGGGAGGCAAGAATTCCATGCTGCGGATACATCCCAAGGCACTGCCGTCCCTGGCACTCTGGGGCTTGCGGTTCTTGCGCAATTCCACTGCCGAACGCTTTCTGGAAGCTTCCCGATCAGACTACCATCTCTCGAATTATTCCCTGCAGAGGACCATGGAGGTGGTGCAGGAAAACGACTTCGATATCAAGTTCCAGAATAACGGCATCATGGCGGTCATGCGCGATAAGGCCACTCTGGAGCATGCGGCAGCTGTTCACGCGGGTTTTGGTGAATTCGGCCTGGAGTACAAGGTGCTGGACAAGGCCGCGGCGATCGCTCAGGAACCTCATCTCGCGCACAGTGCCGATGACCTGGAGGGGGGCATTTTCTTCCCGGATGGGCAGCGGGGTGAATGCCCTGTGTTCTGCTCACAGCTTTCTCGACTCATGACCGATAAAGGGGTTACGCTGCGTTCCGGTGTCAGTGTCAAAAACATCCTTGTGGACAAGGGAAAGGCTATCGGGGTCGCGACCAACCAGGGAAATATCCTGGCCGATCACGTAATCGTGGCCCTGGGAAACCACGCGGCGCCGGTCTTGCGCACCGCTGGTGTCAAACTGGGTATTCGGCCTGCAAAAGGCTACACCATCACCGTGCCGGTGGAGGCCGAACTGCCGAAAACGATTATGCTCGATATTGGGCTGCACATCGGTATTATCCCAATGCTTCATGACAATTGCCTGCGTATCGGGGGTGGGGCGGAGTTCGCGGGTATGGATGCGACCTTTTACGATCGTTATGCACAGCGCTCCTACGCCAACCTGGAACGGACCCTGCCGCACCTGGTGCCTTACCTGCGTCGGGAGGAACAGCAAACCTGGGCGGGAATGCGTCCCGTGACCTTTGATGGCAAACCGTTTATCGGTGGAACAAAGGTCGAGAACCTGTACGTCAATGCAGGACTTGGCCACCTTGGTTGGACCCAGGGCATGGGCGCGGGTGAACTATTGGCAGATATCATCGCGGGCTCGCAACCTGAGATCGACCCGGCGCCTTTCCTGCCGGCGCGGTGACAGGTTTTCTGCCCCGATTACCCTGTACGCCGATTGATTTCTGGTTCAGCCTACGATCCGTGATATCTTCAGGAAGTATTGATGGACCGAAACCAATCCGAGAAAACAAGGTTTGTCCCCACGTGCAGCCACTGGGGCAATTACCGCGTAGAGACCGACGGGGAAAAGCTGCTGTCTGTGCAGCCCTACGAGGTGGACAGAGAGCCGACTCCCATCGGCCAGTCACTATTGGATGCGCTGGACGAAGGTGCACGTATCCCCCAACCCATGGTTCGCGCAGGCTACCTGGAGAAAGGTCGAGACAGCGACGGGGCAGGGCGGGGCAATGAGCCTTTCGTGCCCGTCTCCTGGGACACCGCCCTGGACCTGGCGGCGGAGGCCCTCAGGCATACGTACGAGCAGCATGGCCCGAACGCGGTCTACGGCAGCTCCTACGGCTGGTCCAGTGCCGGTCGTTTTCACCATACCCAGAGCCAGGTGCATCGGTTCCTGAAGCTGGCTGGCGGCTATGTCGATTCCGTCAACACCTACTCCAGTGCAGCGGCCGAAGTCATCATGGGCCGCGTCACCGGTGTACCGTTTCTAAAATTAGTGCGCGAGGCGCCCACGCCCGCCGAGATCGCTGACAACTCGAAGACCATGGTGTTATTCGGTGGTGCAGCCATAAAGAATACCCAGGTAAATGCAGGTGGGATCGGCAGTCATTCCGCAAGGGAGCAACTGCGATTACTCAGGGATGCCGGCGTGCGGGTCATTAATGTCAGCCCGGTGCGGGACGACGTGCTGGAAGACCTGGAGGCCGATTGGTGGCCGTGCAGGCCCGGCTCGGACGTGGCTATTATGCTGGCGCTGGCACATACCCTGGTCGCGGAAGGCCTGCACGACAGGGAATTCCTGGACAAATACACTGTGGGCTTCGAGCAGTTCCTGCCCTACCTGATGGGGGAGGAGGACGGACAGCCCAAGGATGCGGCGTGGGCCTCGGCCATCAGTGAAATCCCCGCCGGTGATATACGTGAACTGGCGCTGACCCTGGGGCGTGAGCCCAGCGTGCTGGGTATCAGCTGGTCGTTGCAGCGCCAGGAATTCGGTGAACAGC
>JAACFI010000527.1 GCA_009937575.1 Haliea sp. | reverse complement strand
CAGGCGATGGGTGGCGGGCGCTGGGATACGTCCAGCCTGTTCGCGCGTATGCGGGCGCCGGGCATACGGGCGCCGGGTATGCGGGCGCCGGGCATACGGGCGCAGGCGGTAAACCGGGGGAAGGAGTGAGGACATGAGCAAAGAGCGGGAAAAATTCAACGATTCACTCTGCGAATTCCTGGGTCGTGCCACCACGCCGTTTCATGCAGTGGAGGAAATGGCGCGGCAACTGCAGGCGGCCGGCTTTACCCGCCTGGCGGAGGATCAAGCCTGGGACCTGCAGGAGGGCGCCAAACACTATGTGGTGCGCAACGGCAGTTCCATCGTGGCTTTTACCCTGGGCAGCGAATCACCCCGGGACGGGTTGCGCATGGTGGGGGCCCACACCGACAGCCCCTGCCTGATGGTCAAGCCGGTGCCCGAGAAAAAACGCCACGGGTATCTTCAACTGGGGGTAGAGGTCTACGGCGGGGTGCTGCTCAATCCCTGGTTCGACCGGGACCTCTCCCTTGCCGGGAGGTTAAGCTTTCAGTGCGATGACGGCCAACTGCGTTCGGCGCTGATCGATTTTCGTGATCCCGTCGCCATCATCCCCAGCCTGGCCATCCACCTGGACCGGGAGGCCAACAAGAACCGGACCATCAACCCGCAGAAAGACATCTTGCCCATACTCTGCCAGTTGGGGGAGGAACAGGGCGGTAATTTCCGCGACATACTGAAATCCCGGCTGCTGCAGGAGCAACCGGATTGCCGGGTTGCCAAGGTACTGGACTATGAATTGTCATTCTACGACAGCCAGGGCGCTTCCAGAGTCGGGCTGAACCGCGAGTTCATAGCCTCGGCACGCCTGGACAATCTATTGAGTTGTTACACCGGCCTGCAGGCGCTGTTGGAGAGTGACGCTGACAGCGGCGCACTGCTGGTGTGCAACGATCACGAAGAAGTCGGCAGCCTGTCGGCTGCAGGCGCCCAGGGCCCGCTGCTCAGCTCGGTACTGAAGCGGCTGGCGGGCGACGGGGAGAGCTATGCTGCCCTGGTAGAGCGCTCCATGATGATCTCCGCCGACAATGCGCACGGTATCCATCCCAACTTCGCCGACAAACACGACGACAACCACGGCCCGCTGTTGAACCAGGGGCCGGTGATCAAGGTGAATGCCAACCAGCGCTACGCCTCCAACAGTGAGACCGCGGGCTTGTATCGCATCCTGGCGGGAGAAGAGGGGGTGTCGGTGCAGTCCTTCGTGGTGCGCACCGACATGGCCTGTGGCAGTACTATAGGGCCGATTACCGCGGGGGAGACGGGCATTCGCACGCTGGATATCGGTGTGCCGACCTTTGCCATGCACTCGGTACGGGAATTGGCGGGTGACCGTGATGCCTGGGACCTGTGCCGCGTTCTCACCCGTTTTTTCCAATACCGGGGGCCTCTGTCGGCAAGTTGACCCCAACGTGAAGGTACTGCTGTTGTCCGCCTACGCGGCGGAGAGTCACGTCCACTGGCGGCGCAGCCTGCAGGTCATGATGCCGGATTGGGAGTGGGTGGTCCTGGAACTGCCTCCCCGGTATTTCGCCTGGCGGGTGCGTGGTAATCCCCTGTACTGGTCGCTGCAAGAACGCCACCTCCTCGAAGGTGATTTCGACCTGCTGCTGGCGACGTCCATGGTTGATCTTGCCACCCTGCGCGGACTGGTGCCCTCCCTGGCGCGAGTACCCACGGCGGTCTATTTTCACGAAAACCAGTTTGACTATCCCCCGGGGCGGGGGAAGCACTCCCTGCTGGAGGCGCAAATGGTCAGCCTCTATTCGTCCCTGGCAGCTGACAGCCTGGTTTTCAATTCGGCCTACAACCGTGACTCCTTCCTGGCAGGCTGTGATGCGCTGCTGGCGCGCCTGCCCGACAAGGTTCCGGCGGGGATTGTGGATACCCTGCGCGCCCGGGCCAGCGTGTTGCCAGTTGCCCTGCTGGAGGTTGATATCGAATCGGATCGTGTGTCCTGGCCGGGCGAAAAAGAGGGCGCTTCCCTGCGTGTGCTGTGGACAGGGCGCTTTGAGTACGACAAGGGCGGGGATCGCCTGCTGGAAATTTTGCGGCAACTCGAAGAGAGTGCCGTGGAATATGAGCTGGCACTCGTGGGGCAACAGTTCCGCGACTCACCGCCTCACTTTGATTGTATCGTGCGGGATTTCAAGCATCGCCTGGTGCAGTTCGGCTATGTAGAGAGCAGGAAGGATTACCTCGCACTGTTGCGCGGCGCGGATCTGCTACTGTCCACGGCACTGCATGAGTTCCAGGGCCTGGCTGTGCTGGAAGCGGTTGCTGCCGGATGTATCCCCATAGTGCCTGATCGACTGGCCTATCGCGAAATCTACCCGCCGGAATATCGCTACGCTTCGCATCCCGATAATATCCGGGAAGAGGCAGGCGCAGCCTTGGAACGCCTGGCTTTCTGGAGCCAGGCAATGGCAGAGGGGCGTGGCGCCTTGCCGGATATTGCAGGCTTCAGTCAGCGACAGCTGGCGCCCCGCTATCGCTCCCTGCTGCAGGGGCTGGCCTCATAGAATATTCCACGTATACATCTCGGAACTGGCGGTTCAGAATAACAAGCTGCAAATCGC